>JBNMLR010000001.1:0-36017 GCA_050874945.1 Butyribacter sp.
GCGTAGCATTTATTTCTTTTCCGCGAAATGCGCATCCTCACGGAGTGTTTTTAATGTTATAGTGAACGAGAAGTTGCCTATAACATTAAAAATAATCATCAATATCTGAGCCAGCTCATTGTAATGTCGATTACTTTTTTATGGAAGAACAGCCTTTCATTTATGAATGTAATAAATCAAAGGCTGAACTGTTACTTTATTAACCTAAGACTTTGGGGAGGCATTTCTGCCTCCCCGTTTTATACATTATCTGATAATCCTTAATTTACTCTGACTTGTTCCTGCACTGTTTGTGGCAAAAGCTCTCAGATGTGTTCTGTACGGATATCTTCTAACCTTAAATATATAGCGGTATCTGTGCATTCTTCTGGAATAACCGCTGTCTCTTCTTCTGGTATATCTGTTTTTTCCAATTCTTAATACTACTCTCGGACACTTTTCCCTGGTAAGTACGATTATCTTTGTGGTTCTGCTCGTAAGTCTTCCATATATATTCGGTGTGCTTGGTTTACTAAGTACAACCTTCCACTTACGCATCGCCTTTATTGATTTGCCATGCTCCGTCCTTATCGTAGCATAAATTCCTGTTCCGACAGCAACACGCTTTTTCAATTTAAATTTAAAGTTGCCGTTTGAGCCTGTCTTTCTGACATATACTATACCATCCACAAACACATATACCGTAGCTCTGCCTTTAGCCCATCTTCCCGTCACATAGGAACTCTTATTTGTCACTTTACCTATGTGAAGATTAGTATTTCTGTGCTTCTTGTAAACATCATATGCCGAGCTTACGGTCTTACTCTTAGATACACCTGTTCTTACCTTGCCTTTTACCTTGTCCTGCGCATATATCGTGATAGTCTCCTTTGCGTGCAGTCTCGGTGATGTTATCCTGTAATAACCGTTTGCATCCGCCGTAGCTTTATAAGTTTTCTTACCACGCTTCAATATAACGGTACATTTTCCGCTGTCCGGCACTTTTCCGAATATATAACGGTCGGCACTTGAAACCGTGTAGATAGTCGGTTTATTCGGTGCGCTCTTTGAAACCTTTTTGTTCCTTACATGACTTACTCGTCCAAGTTTATCAACCGAATATACAGATACCTTTGTTCCTGAATACTGGTTAGGAATAGCTATCGTATAGTCTCCATTGCTTTTTATTACAACATTAACTTTCTTTATCTTAAGTTTCTTATCGTAACCGTTACACTTCTTATAATAAGAAGAACCTATCGTCTTTGAGACATATACCTTATTGCCAATAACTGCATATACCTTTGTATTGCTGTCGTTTGTATTTCCTTTTATCTCATAACCGTTATTTTTAACAGATGTAATCTTAGGGCTGTTTGGTCCGTTTCTCTTGATGGTAACGCTCGTACTCTTGCTCTTGTCACCACTCTTATCGGAAACATATACCGTAATCTTTTTCCCCGCATTTTGAACCGGTATCTTAACAGTAAATTTTCCTTTGACATTTACTGATGCCTTATAAACTTTAGAACCAATCTTAACATTTGCCGTAAGATTTGGATATGCCGTTCCTGTAACTTCATCATCAAGATTTGTGACAGTTCCAACTACCGGTGCTATAAGTGAAGTTGGATAAATATTAGTAATTGCAACTTTCTGAATTACTGATTTTCCGTTTCCACTCTCAACATAAACTGAATAGACACCGTTTTCTGATACATTAAATGTATCTGAGTCCATCGTTATCGCACCACCGCTTGCAGGTGTCAGATTCCATACCTCAGAATTCTTGTCATAGTCCCCTTTAACATACTTTTTGACGGTTATTCCTGATTTTGCATTTGCCACAACTCTTACCGGAACACTGCTCTTTGTATCTGCCTTGCTTGTCTCCGATACGACAACTGACGGTATCATATCATCCTGTCTATTTTGTACACCTGTATTACAATTATAATAATTGAAATAACCTATTGTATCATAAACACCTTTACACCAGTTCTTTGCAAGCAGCAGACTCTCACCTGACTTTCCACTTTCCATAAGGAATTTATAATTGTCCGGAAGATTAAGCTGCCAATTCTGTGAGATATTTAATTTAAGATCACTTATCTGTGCCTTTTCCTTCAGGTACTCTTCTATAACATCCTGAAGATTGTCATGTGAACTCTGTAGTATATTGTCATTTACGCCTGCATTTGCATCACACTGCATATGTGGTGTAATCTTGTCCGTCACAAGCACGATATTCTGGTCATCACTTATAGGATTGCCATTGTAGGTCATCGAAGTAATCCTGTTTGTGTCATTTAAATAACTTCCGTTCACATCATATCTCGGTGCAACACTTGGATCAATCGTATATTCTATACCGCTGCACTGAAAAAACTCACTCCAGTCGCCAAGATATGCTTCCTGTACCAGCGAATTTCCACCGGTTTTATTTATATACTCTGACAATATGATATTGTTCCACTCAGTGTTCTTTGAGGTTTCCGTAGTCTGATATATAGATGCCGCCCACTCCAGCCATTCTTTAAGCTGTTTTCCGGTCATCGAATATATATATACATACCTGTGGTAGTTTGCAATAGTGTCAAGATTACCCTCCATCAGTTTGCCTGAAATATCAGCATAATCTCCTCCACTTTCTCCGCCGTACTTCGTATATCTCGCCAGCGAGACTATCGGCCAGTTTCCATACTTTGATTTATTAGCTTCAACAAACCGTGCGGCATAGTCAAGCTGTGCCTCGTGAACAGTCTGGATTATCTCGTTGCTCTCAAGCAGTGCTGAATAGTTATTCCATCTGTCTCCGTCTGCAATAGTTCCTATCTCCGTATTGCAATATGTCTTAAGAACACTATCCCATTTTGACATAGTCCCTGTAATAGCTTCATCACAAGAAGTGTCTTTCTTTGTTTTTCTTATCTCATACTTAGAGTCACCGACTACTATCTTTCCCGTTTCATCTCTCTTGAGATTTAAATCAACAACTCCGATGCCACGGCAACTGTCCTGAACCATGATAAGTCTTTTTCCGTTTACAAGACCTGTCTTAAGGTCAACATTTGGCAGTGAGTAATGTGCATCACTTGAAGATCCTGTCGGGAAGTCTATATGTTCATGTCCGGCAAGCACTAAATCTATATCACTTACCGTTGTGAGCATATAAGCCATATCCCCGGCTTTTTTCTTCGGATTGTCCGTTCCGAAACCGGAATGAGCCAGTGCAATTACTATATCCGCCCCTTTTTTCTTAAGTGCAGCCGCCTGTTTCTTTGCATTTTCGAGTATGTCCTCCGTCACAAGTTTTCCTTTATACTTCTCTGTCTTGCTTGAAAGCGACGGTACTGTTTCACCCAATATACCGACTTTTACAGTCATTACCTGACCTTCATCATTGGTAATGTTTTTTTCGATTATCTTATTCTCAACACCGAATATACTCTTATTATCCGCTGCACTGTAAACATTTGATAACACACAGGATTTTTCAAGTCCTGATGTTTCAAGCTGATTTACCAGATAATCATATCCGTAGTCAAAATCATGGTTTCCAAGCGTGATGGCATCATAACCTATCATTGTCATAGCATTATAAACCGGCTGCAATGCCTCCGGCTCATGATTATATATGTAATCTGTAGTAAAATCATACACGCTGTCACCGAGGTCAAATGTAAGATAATTTCCTGATCCAGCCTCATTTCTCGCCTTTTTAACCAGCGTATATGCCTTATTAAGACCTCTGTTCACTTCCTTCGCCGACTGATAATCATAATTGACCACCTGACCATGAATGTCTGTAGTAAATATAACTCTCATATCAGCATCCATAGCTGCCGCAGATGCATTGTTGGTCGGTTCCGGACTACTTGCCAGAACTATATCAGCAGCCTTTGCTTTCTTTGTCATTCCCGATATACTGTTACTTAAAGCTGTAACATTCATTGACGTTATTGAAATTGCAAAACTTAAAAATAAGCTTATTTGTTTTCTCAACCTCATAAATTACCTCTTTCTTATCCTGTTTTCACCCTATTTTTCCATATTACTGCACATTTGTGTTAATAATGTGTTACCATATATTTCCGGATTGCCCCAAACTGACGGCAATCACACCTTTGTTAAACTTAAATTCGCAGCGTCCGATATAACAACTACGGGCGCTGCGAATATTTTAACAGTATTAATATCCTTTACTCTTAAGATAGATATAAGTACGCTCACTGTTCTTATCATCTATATACTCAAAGTAATGATGGTGATTTTTCTCATCATCCGGCAGAAGTGCAAAATCTTTATTTATGCAGTCTTCTATATTATCTATAAGCTCCTCTTTCTCATATGCGTGTCTTCCAAACAATTCATGTTCCATATCAATATAGCTTCCATGAGCGTTATTGTAATGGTCAAGGTCAAACTGATAGAAAATTACCGGTTTCTTCTGATAATAAACATCCCAGCATACACTTGAATAATCTGTTATAAGCAAATGACATTTTTTCATAATCTCATTTAATGGCTCCTGTCCAAATGGAACCAATGTTATTCTCTCACCCGTTTTTTTGAAGTTCTTAAGGTATCCTGCAAACTTTGGATGAATGTAGAATATCATCCTTGCATTATTCTTCTCTAATATACTGTCGAGTCGCTCGCTCTGAAGAAGACTTGAGTAATTTTTGTGATATTCACTCTTTAAGAAATCTTCATCGCTTACCTCCTCAAGCCATGAACGCCATGTCGGCATAAGAAGTATAAGTTTATCATCTTTTGTCGAAGTATCCTCAAGAACATCCCATCTTGTAAATCCCGTAATAGGCGATTTTGCCTCGGAATAATCAAGATATTTTACTACTATATCCTGCTCAAACTGTGAAGTTGTCGCAAAATAGGTCATAGGACTGCTTCCCTTTCTTCCAAACAGTGGTCCGACCTGTTTAAGAGCCGTAACTCCATGCTGGAGGAAGAATATAGGTCGTTTGTCAATCTTTGACCTGATAAGACTCGTCTTACATCTCCATGCGTAAAGATGCGTTCTGGAGTCCGATGCAACATACAATACGGCGGCGAGCACATATAAAACGTGCTTCAAACTCATAAACTGTATTATATGGTCATCATATTCCTTAATCTTTTCATAATCAGGAGCTTTCTTATCTATTACATAATAAATATTTTTCTTCTCCTCATCCGAGAGATTTTCCATACAATATTTAAAGAAATAATATCCGTTGTCCTGTGCCATCGAACAGAATTTCTCATATACAAGCCATATCTTCTTTCTCTTTAAGAAAGGCTTAAACAGGACATATATTCCGCTCGCAACTATCTCTTTAACTTTCGTTGAATAAGCATCGTATTCTGAGTCCTGACGGTAAAGGAACGCAAGACATCCTCCCTTTGTGTAATAAGGGAATGTCATATGCCCCTCACCTGCCGAATACTGTCTGTTTGTGATATAAAATTTATCTTTCCAGTAATTGTTTACAAATCTTGCTCTTATCTCATTTTCAAAGCCATGTTTATCCGCAAGTATTCTTAAGTCCCAATAAAGCTCTCTTAAGTTCATCTCATCAAAATTGATGTATGCGGTAATGAAATAGTGAACATCATTTTCTCTTATATCGTATTTGACCGGAATATCATAGGTAAGTGCACTTCTGTATCTTAGCACGACATCCTTAATCTTAAGACCGTCCTGCTTTCTCATCTTCATATATACGGTACAGGTGTTTTTGCTGGACTTAATCTTTTTAATTTTTGCCTGTGTGTACTCATCAACAATCTTCTCCGGTCTGCGGAGCGTGATTGAAATCGTTCTGTCTCCGTTTCTTGAATATGGGATAACAGCTACTTTTCCCTCTTCATAGAAGCGTATGCTGTCCGGATCTCCGACTTTTTCTATAATACACGGAGCAAGATATGCCTCCGGCTTATCATATTTTTCGGCTCCTGCATCTGCTTTTTTAGCAAGTTCAGGACAATAGAATGTTCCGATAAATTTTTCTTCGGACTCCATGTCCACAAATTCGGCTGCAAGCTGGTATCTTCCAACCGGTGACATTTTTTCATTCCATCTTTTAAAATCTTCGTGGATAACTCCACTCTTTCTCTCCTCATCTGAAAGTTCCCTCATACACAGGATAGAGTAATCTTTCTCAAGAAGCATAAAGCTGAGTGGCACAAAACGCTCTTTATTTCTCACGGTTAATGTAATTCCGTTTACACCACTCTCTATATCTGGCTCAACCGGTATTCTCTGAGTATTTCTTGTACCACAGCCCTCCGCTGCAATATAAAACTCTCTGAGATACGGTGTCTGAACCTTTAAGTTAGGAAAAGTTCTCTTAAGCTCTCTCTCCTGCAGTCTTGCAATAACAGATTTAACACCAAGCTTATACAAAAACTCTTCCCAGTAGGTTCTCGGTGTTGTATTTGTGATTATGACATAATCAAAGTCATAATTGTAATCATCATACAGTATGCAGCTGACCTTTTTTCTGAACCACTTCTTCTCAAACTGGACAATATCGTTATCCTTTGAAAACTGTTTGATAACTTCAAAATCACCCTTTGTCGCTGCTTTCTGAGGATGTATGATTCTTCTCGGTTTCTGTCTGTTCTCTGAATAATCCTCAACTACCATGCCATCTTCCTTGCCGTATAATACAAGGTCGAGCATTTTAGCAGGTGCATCAAGTGAATCATATTTGATGAACTTCTCACAGTAATCTCCATCATCATAGCTTGCACCGAGTATCTTTTCAGATACAAGCCAGTCTGTCAGTTCCTCAAGCTTATAAAGCTTCACAAAAGGAAGTTCTTTTATATCAAAGTAAGTTCCTCTGTCTGACATATATTTATCATAGTCATACATATAGAGGATAATAGGTTTTCTCGTAACTGAAAAATCAAAGAATACACTTGAATAATCCGTTATAAGTGCATCAACACTATTTAAAAATTCGTATTTATCAACCTCAGCCGGAAAGCTCTTAATATGTTTATAATCCCCAAGCTGTATGCTGTTTTTTAGTATCGGATGGAAGTTTACATATAAAATCTGGTTATCCTTGAGATTTTTATCAAGGTGCTGCATCATCTTTGTAACTTCTCTGCCGTAGGCATTCTGATTTACTGAATGATTGCTCGTACCACGCCATGTAGGCATATATGCATATACGACCTTATCCTCAAGACCAAGCTGCTTTCTAACCTCTTTCGCCTTTTCCTTATCCATAAAGATACTGTTTCTCGGATAACCGCTGAGTGCAACTTTTCCCGTATATAAAGGATTGAGGTTGTAATCCTCCATAATCGCATTTTTGGTGAACTCATTTGGATGCATAAGATAAGTAGCCTGCAAAAAGTTATGCTGGACATTATACATTGATTCGATACCCTTACGCATCTGCTTTCCAAGAGTCTTTAATGGTGTTCCGTGCCAGGTCTGAAGATAAACCTGCTCATCCTTTTTTATAAAATATACCGGAAACGAACTGTTATTAATAAGATATTTTGCTGTTGCAAGTACCTTTAAATATTTATAAGAAGTGATACTTACAAGTTTAACCGGAATGTTATTTGCTTCAATAAATTTCTTGTGTGTCTCATAGTCCTGTGGATTTGTACTATAATAAATCTCATATTTGTCCGCATCTTCTCTCGATAAAAGTTCCTTTAAAATATAAAACGGAGAATCTGAGATTGTCGAACCATGAAACGACTCAAACAATATCCTGTTCTCCACAACAGGACAGTGCTTATAATAGCTGCCATAAAAAAACTTCATTTTTGGTGCTCTTTTCAGTATTCTTCTGGCATTATTTTTCAACACATGGTAACCGCTTACCATTTTTGCCCTCACCTTATTTATAAACATCTTAAAAAATCCTTTCTAAACACTTGTAAGGGACTGTCGTCACCAACAGTCCCACCTTTTAAGTCAGGCGGATATTCACAATCCGCTCTGCTGCTTACTCATAACACTATTAGACAATAGTGTTGAAATATTCAGGTTTATCAGTCCTCTTTTTTCTGACCGCTAATACCTAAATCTTTTTTTATCTTTGATGTAGAAATTCCTTCTGTTCGTGGCAGGTACACAACCTCACAATAATCCTTAAGGAAATCAAACTTGCCTTCCCAGTCATGTCCCATAACGAATACATCTATATCATTATCTACAACATCTGAAATTTTCTGTTCCCATGTATTTTCAGGAATAACTTTATCGACATATCTTATTGCTTCAAGAATCTGCTTTCTGTCCTCATATGAGTAATATGCCTTTTTATTCTTTATGGCATTGAACTCGTCTGTTGAAAGTACAACGATAAGATAATCGCCAAGCTCTTTCGCTCTTCTTAATATGTTTATATGCCCTACATGAAGCAGGTCAAAAGTTCCGTATGTTATTACTTTTTTCATCTTTACCCTCCAGTATGATACAGTTGTAAAACATCCATATTTTTTTATACTATACTATTTTCTTTAACTCGTCAATGAATTTTTCCATCTCAGCCCTTGTTCCTATTGATATACGAAGATAGTTTCTTATGCGTTCACTCGAAAAATGTCTTACAAAAATATGTTTTTCACGAAGTTTTTCAAAAATCACTTCGGCATCCACTGTACTGTGTTTTGCAAAGATAAAGTTTGTCTTTGAGTCGCCAAAAGTAAAACCGAGTGCTTTAAGCTCTCTTTTAGTCCACTCTCTTGTCTCGATTATCTGATTTTTGGTTGCCTGGAAATAATCCTCATCCTCAATAGCCGCAACACCCAAAGCAACAGAAAGTCTTGTCATTGGATAACTGTTATATGAAAATCTCACATCATTCATAGCCCTGATAAGTTCAGGATTGCCCATCGCATAGCCTATTCTCATGCCTGCCATTGAGCGTGACTTTGAAAAAGTCTGAACAATAAGCACATTATCGTACTCTTTTGTCAAATATAAGGCAGACTCTCCGCAAAAATCAACATACGCTTCATCTATGATAACAACAACATCACGATTATGTTCTATAACATCTCTCAGGAAACTCTCATTCTGCACGATACCCGTTGGCGCATTTGGATTTGCGATAACAACTCCTCCGTTTTCCTTATAGTAATCTGCTGCCACAAGATTGAAATCGTCATCAAGAGCCGGTCTTTCAAACGGAATATTAAAAAGTGTTGCCCACACATCATAAAATGAATATGTTATATCCGGGAAAAGTATCGGCTTCTTACTGTTAAAAAAGGTCATAAACGCTATCGCAAGCACATCATCAGAACCCACACCGACAAACACCTGGTCTGCACCCATCTCATATCTTTTTGCTATCGCATTTACGAGAAGTGACGAATCAGGATCAGGGTAAAGCCTGAGTGTATCAAGTGCAAAATTTGCCAGCACATCCCTTGCCTTAGGTGATGGTGGATATGGATTTTCGTTAGTGTTTAACTTTATCATATCGCTAAGCTGTGGCTGTTCTCCCGGTACGTATGGGTCTATAGTTCTTAAATTATCTTTCCAACTGCTCATGGGTAATCCTCCGTCTGATTTACTGTCTTATCGGCTTTTTGCCGTCATTTTTATGTATTATTTTCAGTTGCTCATTCTGCTTTTATTTGTTTTTGACTTTGTTTTTATTTTTCAGCGGCTTATTTATTTCAAACCGTAGCTCTGTGCAAGCTTCTCAAATGCCGCAAATGACCTCTCTATCATAGCCTTTTCCACGCAGTAAGCAATCCTTACATATCCCGGACACATAAATGAGCTTCCCGGAACTATCAAAAGATTAAACTCCTTTGCCTTTGCCGCAAATGCAACATCATCCGGCTCCGCCGTTTTCATCCACAGATAAAAAGCTCCCTGTGGCTTTACGCACTCAAAACCAAGTGATGTAAGTTTATCATACAAAAGTGTACGATTTGTGTCGTAAATTGAAATATCAGTGCTCGCATCAAGGCATTTCTTTATCACAAGCTGCTGAAGTGATGGTGCATTTACAAATCCTAAAATCCTGTTTGCAACATTTGCTGCCGTAATAAGACTTTCAAAATCATCTGCTTCATCAGGAATGACAAGATATCCTATACGCTCTCCCGGAAGTGACAGGGACTTACTGTATGAATAACCGACGATAGCATTGTCATAATATTTTGTAAGATATGGAACTTCGACCCCATCGTATGCAAGTTCCCTGTAAGGCTCGTCAGCTATAAGATAAATTGCCGTTCCGTATTCTTTCTGCTTATCCTCAAGGACTTTTGCAAGCTCCTTTATCGTCTCCTCCGAATAGACAACACCAGTAGGGTTGTTTGGATTATTTATGATAACCGCCTTTGTCTTAGGTGTTATCTTCTCTGCAAATTCTTTTATATTTGGCTGAAATGACGGTGGATTAGGAGAAACCGCAACTATCTTTCCATCAAAGTTTGCCACATAATTATTGTACTCTCCAAAATACGGTGCAAATGCGATAACCTCATCCTCCGGGTCTATTATCGACTTAAGAATAACATTAAGTCCTCCTGCCGCACCTACCGTCATCAAAATATTTTTCTGGGAGAAATGTGTGTCAAACCTTTTATTAAGCGACTGTGCTATAGCTTCTCTTACATCCTCAAAACCTGAATTGTTCATATATCCATGTAAACGGTTTG
Organism: Butyribacter sp.; assembly: GCA_050874945.1. Classification (GTDB taxonomy): domain Bacteria; phylum Bacillota; class Clostridia; order Lachnospirales; family Lachnospiraceae; genus Butyribacter. Next base: position 10,642 of record JBNMLR010000001.1, read on the forward strand.
GATCCTCGTTAGACGCAATATCAATAATTGCTTCATTCACTTCTTTAGGTGGAAGCGTACTCGGATTACCCAAACTGAAATCATATACATTTTCTGCTCCGTATTTTGCCGCCATCTTCTTTCCTTCTTCAAACATGGCACGGATTACAGAACTTCCTTCAACATATTTAACCATCTTTTTTGCTATCATTTCAAACCTCATTTCTATACTTAACTGCATTTAGCCCAATGTAAAATCCACTCATAAATTCATAGCCCGAAAACTAATGTGTTTGCGAGTGAACAATAACACAATTCATTCTAAGTATAGCACTCTTATATTGCATATGCTAGATTTTTTTCAAATAGATTTTGCTGTTTGACGATACACAAAATACAAAAGTAGTCACAGCAAAAATAATTTTCAAATTCTCATAATGTGCATATTGCAAATCATTTTTACATATGCTATAATGTCGTTAGACAAAAGGAAGTTATGTTCCATAGCGAACACAAAACAAAACCCCCGATGCGGCTACATCGGGGGTTTTTATTCCTATTTTTTGCGTGGAAGGCTTAATACCACAGGCTAGTTACCAATTATTTGTCACCATCTAACCATTTGATAATGTAATGACAAATCACACCACCCATGACAGTAACAAATATGGAAGTTATGTACTCCATAGCAAACACCTCCTTTCCTTGCCGGTATAGGAGATGGCAACGAATTTATTCTATCATATAAATTTACAAATTACTACAAAATAATCAACTAAATTATTTTTGCTGTCACAAAATCTAAAATATACGGCAACTTCAAACACTGTTCAAAAAAATAATAGCCACAAAATAAAATGTAACAGTTCAGCCTTTCATTTAAGAAATTCATAAACCTGCCAGCAAGCTGTCAGTCGCTGCAATGCAGCTTATGTTTATTTCATTTCAGAAATGAAAGGCTATTCTACCATAAAAAGAGAATCAGCAATACAATGAACAAGCTCCTTGTATTGCTAATCATCTTTTTATGCCTGAACTGTTACAATAAAATCAGTATTTTCCAAAAAAGTGCTTGCATTTTCAAAAACATTCTGATATAATCTGATTGTTGTCGACAAAAAGACAATATACGCGCTTCTAGCTCAGTTGGCAGAGCACCTGACTCTTAATCAGGGTGTCCAGGGTTCGAACCCCTGGAGGCGCATTGCAACATATTCTATTTCTTAGGTTCCACGAAAGTGGAATCTTTTTTTGCACAAAAATATCATATTAACCCTCATTTCTGCACACTATCAAGTCATATCAAAAAAACGCCACAACGGGCGTTTTTCGATTTAACCTGATTTTCAAAATATAATGCCGGGTACAAAAAACATTTTGACCCTTGCATGATAATATCATTTATACAATTTTTCTTCTCTTTAACAATACAAGTCCAACACCTATAAACACAATTCCTGCTGCCCCAGCATATCTTGTATCAAAATCCTGTCCTGTTTTCGGAGCTTTATAACTGCCTGTCTGATAATTCACCGGTGATTTTCCCGACCTTTTAAGAGCCTGTGCAGACTTTGAGCTTCCTGACTTAGTACCACTCGTACTGCTGTCGCTTTTACTCGTACTGCCTGTTGACTTCTTCTTGTTCGTAGTTTTTTTAGTAGTCGTCTTTTTCTTCTTTGATTTGCTGTCACCTGAACCCGATTTGTCAGCTATCGCTATAATGGTAGTATCACCTGAAACCGAGTCTATTGTCAAAACTCCGCCATCATATGAATATCCGCCCGAAACTTTCTTTCCGTCCACGGCAACCGAAACCTTTGAACTTTTAAGTTTATATCCGTCATTTGCAGTAAGCTTGACAGAAAAAGATGTTCCTGCCTTTACATTACTTTCACCCTTGCTTGCCGTAACACCATAAAAATCATATGAAACTTTATATGTGGATTTTTCACTCGAACCACCTTTACCCTTAGCTGTGATAACAGTATTTCCATAAACTTCATCTATGCTGAGAACACCGTTTTCATATGTATATCCATCAGTAAGAGCCGCACCGTTCATTGTAACCGTAACGCTGTCGGGAAGTGTATATCCATCCTGAGGAGTTAGCGTGATGCTCATTGAACTGCCTTGCTTTACCGTTGTTTCCTGTGATGATGCCGTAAGCCCCGTAAGATTATATGTAACCGAATATGTATCATTTTCATCAGCAGATGCAAAACCTGCTCCATACATACATAATGCCATAGCGACAACAAAAACCATTACCCTTTTTATCAATTTCATACTATCCTCATTTCTGCACACTTTTTATATCTGTTAAGTTTGTGTCAAGTGTGCGCAGACACAAATCCTGTGCGTGAAATTTTCAATGTTATTCTCAATTTCTTTTTGCAATAACAAAAAGTCTTCCGTTTTTTTCTACACTGTTACAGGTAGACAAAGTGATAAGCTTATCCCCATATTTCATTTCAACCCCCGTATCATAAACTTCCAGACTTTTAATCTTTTCCTTAAAATTATCAAATTCTTTCTCACTGGCTGCATTAAGGAAATCATAATATTTAAAAGTATCAGCAGACTCATCCGTTATCTTGGAAAGCCCTACAGCCACAATCTGATAATCATATCTTTTATACAAAGTATCAAATGACATAGTCCTATGTTTCTCATAATATGACTTATCGAGATAATATTGGAGCGTCCCAAAAATTGAACCGTTTTTCATATTATGTCCATACAATATAACATTGTCATCCGGTTTAAACACATCATTGCGGGCATCTGCAAAAACCGCCCCCGATTCGTCACTCTCGCCGTCAAAATTATGGTCGAGATAAAACTCCTGATACACGGTACTTTGAACCACCGGATAATTTATCTGTGTGCCATCCACAACAAGCCATCCGACAAGGTCTGAGTTTGTCCTATACAGCTTTCTGTACTCCGGAAGTATTTTTGATGTATCAATCCCGTTTCCATCACTCATCGAAGCTTTCTTCTGCTGCTGAAGTTTTTTAATCTCCATAGCACTTCTATAACTCTGATACTCGCCAAACCCAAATATCAAAATGAATAAAATACCGATAAGTACAAACAAGAGTCCGACCTGTTTTCTTTTCTTATCGTTTTTTTTATGCTTTTTCTTTTCTCTATGCATTTTTTTCTTCATATAAATATACCCTCTAAAAAACAATGTCAAGGATATTCGCAATCCACCCTGTTGCCTGTTACTGTTTACACCTACATTGCGGCAGGCAGCGATCACAGTATTAAGCTCTTTTACAGTCAACATACCGCCTTATAAGATTTTCAAGTTCTATATAACCTATCGGCTTTGAAATATAATCATCAAATCCCTCTGACAGATACATACTCTTTGCGCCAAGAACCGCATTTGCAGTCATCGCTATGACCGGAGTATCTTTATTAGGTGAATTTTCCATTTTTCTAATCAGCTTCAATGTCTCTATGCCGTCCATCCCCGGCATCATATGATCAAGAAGAACAAGGTCATACCTGTTGTTTTTCATAAGTTCAAGACACATCTCTCCGCTGCTTGCAACCTCAACATTTATATCAGTGACACGAAGCAGCTCTTTTACAACTATCCTGTTTGTCTCAACATCATCGACAACAAGAATTTTTGCATCAGGTGCACTTATATGTGTGTCCTCATGTTTTTCCCTGTTTTGCAATTTCAAGACATTTTCACCGTTCTTCTCGTGCACTATCCTCTGCAATATCTGGACTTCAAAAACGGAACCCTTTCCAAATTCACTTCTCACACTTATCTCTCCACCCATAAGCCTTACGAGCTTTCTTGTGATGGCAAGACCAAGTCCGTTCCCCTCTATCTTATGATTTCGCTGTTCTTCAGCTCTCTCAAACGGAGAAAAAATCCTGTCAATATCTTCCTTTTTTATACCCCGTCCGGTATCTCTTATCTCAAATATCAGCATTATACTCTCATTATCAGCCTTTTCCCAGCCGACACCAAGCGTAATCTGACCTTTGTCCGTATATTTAACGGCATTGTTCATTATATTGATGATAACCTGCTTAATTCTCAAAACATCACCATGCAGATACAATGGAATATCCTTTGCCATATCAAGTCGGAACTTAAGCCCTTTTTCCCTGATTTTCAGAGAAACAAGATTGATTATATCATTGAGTACAAACTTAAGATTGTAATCCTCCGTAACTATATTCGTCTTACCCACCTCAAGCTTAGACAGATCAAGAATATCATTTATAATACCGAGCAATGTCTGTCCTGCATTTTTTATATACGAAGCATACTTTGAAATCGTCTCAGAATCAGACTCTCTCAAAATCATCTCATTCATTCCCAGCACCGTATTTAACGGTGTCCTTATCTCATGGCTCATCTGTGCAAGGAAATTTGACTTTGCATTATTTGCATCATCCGCACTCTTTCTTGCAGCCTCAGCACTTTTCCTTGCCGCCTCAAGAGCTTCAATAGTCTTTATCTTATCTGTAAGATCATCAATGATGATGATATATCCCATTGTCTCGCCGTACTCGTCAGCTATCCTGTTTATATCAAGTCTGCAGTGAGCACCATTCGCCCTGCACCTTGCATCTATCTTATCAGAATACCCACCATATTTAAGTTTTTCATTTCCTATTTCAAAAAGATCTGTAAATAAAACATTCTCACAATTTTGTTCTGAAATTTTTAGAAAATCCGTCGCACTCTTATTTACGATCCTGAGTTTTTTATTGTAATCATATATAAGTATAGGTGATTTTACCGAATAATAGACAAATTCCGACACATTTTCAAGTTTAACCTTATTTTTATTTATAAAAAGATAAATCCTGTAAAGAAGAAAAACTCCGAAAAACTGTGACAGAGTGCTCCCCGGAAAAGCATCAAAACCAAACACCGGCATTATCGTATCGAGCAGCATACCTGCAACAATAACGCTCTCGCAAAATACCAGACGCCTGCCGGCTATACGCTCCCACTTGCGTTCTCCGTTTTTTATCATAAAACCACTGAGCACAAACAAACCTATGGCACATAGAACGCAATATAAATTATACAATGTGTTCCATATACTCGGAACAAACACATATGTCATACCTATTGCAGACATATGATATACCGTATTGCCTTTCTGCATCAAAAACGGATAGAGCAGGATTGCCGAAAAAGTGAACCCCTCTATTGCACTTATCCACCATCTCTTCTGCCCGCACCATCTCGCAATGACTAAAATAGCACATATCATATACATAAATGTACCGACCATACCCGCACACCGCCAGTAATATGCACAAAGCGGATTTTTCTGTATCCATATAAAGCCAAAGCAGAAACTCCAGATGGAACTGCCTATACATACAAGTGCAAAAAGAATATTATTTATTTTTAATTTTTCCCTACTACGCAAAACACTCACTGACATTATCGTAGTACAGACAAAAAAACCGAACATCACATACGATAGTATTCTGCCCATATCACTCAACTCCTCTACAACGGCTGTCCCGGTCACATCTGATATGCAGCCGCCAGCCAAAAATACACCTCACCGACACAATCCGTAAAAAGTACATTATCATATTAACATGATTTAATCAGGCAGACTCGGAATAAGTTCAACATAAACCTGGTCAAAATCCTTTCTAAGTTCTGCTCTGATGTCATTACGAAGCTGCAGAAGAATTTTTGTATTTATAAGATTATTGTGACTTTTAAAATAAATCTCAACCCATGTTTTTCTTCCCGTCTGGATAACATCAAGAAATTCAATATCACAATACACCTTATCCATATGCTTTTCCGCAGCAAATCTTATACTATCCATTATATCCTGTTCGGGAGCAAAAAGCACCAGATTTTTCAGATTTACAAAAATCATTTTCACCGGTTCTATAAGCAGAAAACAAGCCATCACTATGGCAACCACGGGGTCAATATAATAAGCTATCCATGCAAATTGCGTTTTCCTAACGATTATCTGTATAAAGAACGCAACTGCCACTCCAAAACTTGAGATAACATCAAGTTTCCATATGTAAATTTCCGCCTGAATCGTTAGAGAAGCATATTTCCTGCTGAAATAATGCATTAAAAGATAAATAACAAGACACCCTGCACATACCGCAAGTTCAAAAACGGCAATACTTCCGCCGTCAACGTGCCTGCCTCCGTGAAAAATCGTATAGAGATTGTCCCACACAAGCTGAATCGTTATGACAAGCAAAACGCTGTATTTTATAACAACAAAAAGTGACTCCACCTGCGAAAAGCCATATGGTCTTTTTTCAGTGACCGGCTTATACAAAAGAGGCACGAGCACCATAAACGGTCCTATCATTATAAGATCGGTAACATCAAAAATACAATCCATCAAAAGCGAATGTGATTTTGTATAATATGCCATAAATCCCTCAGACAGCATAAACAAAATACTTCCTATTAGAGAGATATTCATAATAATCTTTTCATATCTCATTTTATTTTGATTTTTTTCCTTTTCTCCCACGTCGGAGCCTCCCTCTTTCTCTTTTTACAGATGTTTTTCAAAGCGTCCCATAATATTAAGCCCGTCTTTCTGAACTACAAAAGCGTGCTCATCAATCTGCTTTAGCTCTCTCCTAAGCTGTGCACACTCATATTTAGACAAAATAACAATCGTCATATAAGTCTTTTCCTCAGTATAACCGCCTTTTGCCTCCCACCATGTAGCATCACGCTTAAACTGCTTCACTATATAATCCATTATCTGAACAGGTTCTTTCTTAGTAAAAATAATAACCTCAGCATTTATATTCTGCGTGTGAGTGCGGTCCGTCACGAGCATACTCACTGCCGAATAGATAATACAATAGATTGCTGTCTGAACACCAAACAAAACAGCACATATTCCATAGACGATGGCATTTAACATAAGCGAAATCCTGCCGACTGAAAATCCCTTAAATTTCTTTGTAAAGAACATTCCGACAATATCCATTCCACCGCTTGAGCCACCTGACCTCAAAGCAATACCTATACCTGCTCCGCCAAAGATACCTCCTATGATACTCGCCGAAAGTGCATCCGCAACAATAGGTTTTGCCGGTATCGGCACAATGCTCAGAAAGAAAGTCTGACTAACCACGCACACAAGAGTTCTCGCAAAAAAATTTTTACTTATCGAAAAATATGCCAGAATAAAAAGTGGCACATTGAGAAGCATATTGATAATACCTGCAATATCAGTACTTCCCGAAAAAAGATGAAGATACCTCACCAAAAATGTTCTTATTATCTGGCTGACACCAAGCACACCACCGTTATACAGGTCGGCAGGCACAACAAAAAGATTGATGCCTATTGAAAAAACAAGCATACCCACGACCGCCGTAATATTTCTTTTCCAAAATTCCATCTGTTTATGAGTTATAACAATTCCCATGGTAATCCTCATTTCCGTATATTTTTTGTGCGCCTAAGTTTTGCGTCAAGCGTGTATCAAATGTATGCAGACACAAATCTTATTTGCAATTTTTTTCACTGTCCTATATTTATTATCGACACTTTTTCATCTCTTAATTCCATGATGCAAACATAAAAAAGAGCAAAACCAGCGTTTTGCTTCGCAATTCTCGTTGGCATCACACTACTTTACGAGCATTTTCCTATACATTAAAAAAGAGCAAAACCAGCGTTTTGCCCTCCAAGAATTGCTTCGCAATTCTCGTTGGTTTTCCGCTATGTTACGAGCACTTTCCTATAACATAAAAAAAAGTCCCTACCCAACAGACTAAACTGCCAAACGAGGACTTTCAGTGCGCCTCCAGGGGTTCGAACCCTGGACACCCTGATTAAGAGTCAGGTGCTCTGCCAACTGAGCTAGAAGCGCATACAATATAAATAATACCGCTGTCTTGCGACAACGATATTACTATACCACACTGTTTTTTATGTGTCAACTGTTTTTCACAAATTTTTTCATTTTTTTTAGACATCATTTTTTGCCGCCAAAATATATTCGTAAGCCTGTTCCCTGTCTATCTCAAATTGTTTTACCAACTGCTCAACAATCTGCTCATCCGAATAATTCAAACCCACTAATATCTTAATAGTTCCATTAATCCCCTGCTCTATTCCTTGCTCTATTCCCTGTACTATTCCCTGTTCTAAGCCCTGCTCAAACTTTTCCTGATAACTCATCTGTAAAGTCATATAATCCAACCTCCATTTCTCGTTATCTCTTACACTTTTAACAGCCTGCTCCAATTCTTCCGTAAACGAGTCCGACGGTGCTTCACCATCTATATAATCCAATAACTTTTTCATTTCAGGACTTACATCATCAAGTATCCCCTTTGTATTTAAAATTATCTTTGTTGTATCATCGCCAAGCGGTAACTCTAAATCTTGAACACAACGGTTTTCAAATGTATATATATGTCTGCCAAGCCCGAACAAATCAAATGTGCATATAAATATAACAAAGCTTTTTTAAGATTTTTATAGTTTTCACCTTTTCCAGTATATTTAAGTCTATCATCCCCTGATAATAACGCATCCTTTTAGGCAAATCATCTTTTAGGGTTGTCTGCATCTCTATATTATAAACAGTGTTTTTATCATCTTCCACATAAACATCAAGCCTTACACTTTTTGCATCTGCCATAATATCTATTGTCTCCTGCGACTTAGGATATTCAATATGAGATATTTTAATCCCCAGTATTGTTTCAAGAAAAGGTTTACAATACTTTGGATTACGCATAACAACTCCAAACATAAAATCATCTTTTAACTTTAATTCCTCAAATCTTTTTATCATAGCAATCCCCCTTTAAACTCCGTATTTTATCTGCACAGCACCTCATTAAAAAAATTAACCGTTCATTAAATCATTTCTGTATATATATTATATAAGGTGTCTGAAAAATGTTCAATACTATTTTCCTAAGCCCCATATCTGTCCGGAATAAGATTATGAACATCCCCTTTGGTATCATACATCTTGATATAACCGTTAGCGTAAATATCTGTATCATTTTGGACTTCAAACACACATACACTAAACTTAAGAATACCCGCTTTTTTTATATACATCTCACAATTCTGAGCCGTAACGGTCTGACCGCCAACTCTTATGTACTCACAGTCTGATGGTGCAACCACACATAAATACATATTTTTTGAATATACGCTGCTTTCTTCCGGTTTATATATGGTATAAACATTTGCCTGCGTGTAATCTATATTTGCAAGATAATCTGCAGGAATAAAGAACTCCTTACTTTTAAATCTGCGATACCTGTCAGACCTTGCTTTCACAGACACGCGATACCCGTCAAACTTCTGCAAAACCGGAATATCCTCCGAGTTCTCATCACTCTCACTGTAATCAGAATTGTCCGAAACATCACCGGAGTCCGACTCCTCATCGTCATATGTCTTTCCTACATCGGTCATTCTCAACCACAGTTTCATATCACCTGCAAGCTCACTTTTCCAGCTTCTATGTATAGAATTGTTCCTGTTAAAAATACTCATATCCTTTTTAACTGATATATCCGACTTTGCCGATGCTGCTTTGACCAGCTGTGAAACTTTGGTCTTGCTTGTTTTTCCTCCAAAGAAAAATACTATGATAACTGCAAAAACCGCCGCAAGCATTGCAATTCCAAGTAAAGTCCCTATTATATTTTCATAAATCTCTCTACGCATAACTTTTTCCTCCCTTTTGAACTTCCTGTATTTTCCGTATATATTTATTTCCCTTTGTTAATAAATATACTACTCTTTATTTTCTTAAGAAAAAAGGTGTTAAGCGTTTAAGATTTGTTTAAGATTATGTTACTGTATTATCATTCATAAAAACTTCCCGGCTCCAGATAATCATGTAATGTATCTATTATGTCCTGTTTAAATTCCAAAATTTTTTTCAAAGTTTTTTCATCATTACAAAAAAATTCACTGTCACGCACATTCTTATACTTTGTATGTTTTTTGCCTTTTTTACAGACATAACTTTTGTTTTCTGAAATATTAAGCCTGTTAAAACCTATCACATCCCTATTCATATCGATAACACTGCATTTTTTTTCATAATCTTCATACACCTTATTAGCAAAAAGGATATAATTGTCCCCATTTTTTATATAGTTTGTAAATCCCATTCCGGCATTGTTTCTGCTTTCAACCCATACATCACCTATTACATACATTTTCTGATGATAATCTTTTGTATTGATTTTTCCTTTTACAACCCTTATCAATTCTACTTCCTGAACTAATGCACCATTAACAAATTTTCTGTTTTTTCTTCCCTTTACTTCTAATATCAATTTGCTTCCTAATGCTTCCTCCCTGACTTCTTCTAATAGCGGCTGATAGTCTTTTCCAAAAAAAGAAACAACCTGTTCATCTGCACTTTTCTCATCATTTAACGCATCACTTCTTATATTATGTGCAACAAGCCCCGCAACAGCCGCAATCAGACATATCAATGATATTATGCTTATTTTCAACTTCATCTAAATTCACTCCTTTGTCAGAACCCCACCATTCATATGATAAATTTCATCTGCAAGTTCCCTAATATCATCTTTACTATGACTGGCTAGTAATATAACCGCCCCTCTTTCCTTTTCTCTCCTTATAAGCTGCCAAAAATCTTTTACAGTCTTATCATCCAAACCATTTGTAGGCTCGTCCAGAAGCAATACATCCGGTTTTTCCATGATAGCCTGTGCAATCGATAGCTTTTGTCTCATTCCCAAAGAATACTTTCCGACAGATTTCTTTTCATCGGGATTAAGACCGACATCTTTCATTACCTGTCTTATCTCCTTTTTCCCTATCTTCTTATTTATATCTGCCAGAAACTTTAAATTCATATATCCTGAAAATTCAAGATACATATCCGTATTTTCTATAATAATACCAAGATTTTTCAAAATACGCATATCCCGTCCAAGCAGCATTTCATCCTGCCAGACCTCCCCTTCAATCCTCATAAGACCTGACATTCCTCTAAAAAGCATGGTTTTTCCGGAGCCGTTCCTGCCCACTATTCCGTAAACCTTTCCACTCTCAAATTCAGCGTTTACATTATTTAATATCTTTTGGTCTTTAATAGTTTTAGACACATTATTTAACTTTATTTTCATTCTGCCACTTCTCCAATCATTCTTTATTATCCATAATATCAATTTTCTGAACAACAATCGCACCTGCTACGACAACAATTAAACTTATTGCCGCAAACATCAAATATCCTCTCTGTATCGAAAGACCTCTTGACATTGAGCCAATTATCTGTTTATTTTTTATTTTCACATTATACCAGCCAAAAACCAGATACGCACACGGATTCCATATCAGTTTCTTCCATTCCATCCCTTTTAATTTTTCAAAATTGACTGTCATAAGACATACCGTCACTATTATAGGAATACTGATTGCTACAATATTACCAAGTATTCCATTTTTTAAAATAGATATAATATTAGCCAAAAGTACAATCGAAAAACTCCATAATGTATAAATAATCAAATATCTGACTACCAAAAAAATCGAGTCTGTCCTGAATGCTAATTTATTGCCGACAACAGCAGTAACAATATATCCCGCTAAAATCATCATTGCATTAACCAATGTAAAAAACAATAATTTTAAAGTTTCTTTCATATACCATTTTACTCTGTTTTCACACCTTGAAAAAACATAAACACTGCTGTTGCAAAAATTTCTATATATGTATGTAGAAAATATTATAATAAACATAAAAAACGGTACATAATGTTCAAAAATTGCTGAAATCACATAATTACTCATTGAATTTATTATGTTTCCACCGGTTATCGCCGAAACCATCTGCCACAACTCAACCTTTTTACTATTATGAAAACTACCATACCACGAAAAAATAATCCCATACAAAAAGGGTATTAAATAATATCTTCTGTAAACTTTCACCTTTTATTCTCCCTCCTTCCCGCACATATAAGCATACATATTACAGACACTAACGCAACCGTAAATACCATAATCAGGAAAAAAATACAATCCGATGTGTTGAGTTTCGTATTTCCCCATGTCAGATAACTTGCATAATTATGTTTTATTTTATGTCCAAACACCTTAAAAGTTGTCTTGTCAAAAAAAACAGACATAAGATATACGGGTAAAAGCAGATATGACTGATACTTACAGTAAAAACATGAGATTGCCAATGGAACCAACGATAATAACCCTGCCTGTAAACCGGTCAAAACAATCCTTAAAACTGCGTACAATCCCGGATATAAATAATATATACCACACATCCAAAATGTCCCACCGGTACCATCGACATTATTCCTTTTATCATATGCCTGATAAACTGACCTCATTTCTTCGGATGCTTCATTCGGAAATGCACATATATTCAATATAATCTCAATTAAAAAAGGAACTGTAAAACATACAAAAGTAACAGTAAAAACAGCTACTATTTTTGATATATAATAATTCTTATAACCTCCACATCGGTTTACATACAATATATCTGTTCTGTTTTTTCTGTCTTTTGCAAGAGATAATCCACCCGGCAAAACAAGCAGTATAGCCATAAATGTCAATATATATATCCCATACTGATTGTCATATGAAAAAACTGACATATTCAGATAATTAGGAACCATATATCTCTCCAAACTACTGCATCTCTTGAGATTGTGTATATAATTAAAAATTACGCATCCTAACAATAAAAAGAAACAGTAAAAAACACCTCTTTGTCTGGCTATAATATTTATCTGCGTTTTTATATTCTTTAACATCTTAACTCCATTTCTAAAAGTTTCTTATTTACATTTTTACATCGTAATCATGTTCTTTTGTTATTAAAAACACTACCATAACAATCTAACCAAAAGATAATCATAAGGTTACCAAACGGTAAAAATTATTTTTGCAAAAATCAGTTACAACTGCTTCAGACTTTGCATTTTTTTGCAAAGCCTGAAGCAAATCAATTATCATCGACTTACTATTATAATCTGCAACTATTTAACATTCTCTTACATTGCGTCGTATGCTACTTCCGCAACCGCATTATAATTTTTACTGTTTCCGCACCACCCAAAATATGCAGTATCAACTCCCAGATAATCCTGATTCAAATAAATTTTCCTTGTTTCAGCTCCTTCCCTAATTATGTATGTATTATACTCATTTTCAGTTCTTACACTAAAAAGTCTATAATTCCCCTCACCATCTTTTCTGCAAATTCTAACACGGATTCTTTCAAATCCATCTTTAGTGTATGGCATTTCCGGTCTGACTCCGTCACATCTCACCTTAACATAACCATGATTATGACTTCTTCGGTCACTTGTGTATTTAAATTTTCCGCCTAATTTATTTATTGTTAATTGCTTAGTCGTAGCTCCCACAGACGAAACATTCATCATTAATGCACCTGCAACCAAACAACCTGTTATCACCTTTTTAGTTATACATAAAAATTTTTTATTCATAATCTCTTACTCCAATCTTTTATTTTTTTCTACCCACATCATCTTAATAGCCCTCACCCGGGTAGAGGTTACGGGTGAGGGTGTATTTTGTTTAATAGTCCCATTCCCTTTATACACCTTTCGATATTAATGTTACATTTTTACACTGTAACATCAACATCACTTCTTGGCACGGCTGCTTACCAGCTTGTCTAAGCCTTCAGGCTTTTCCGGTTCGTAAAAGAAATATCGACAACTCATCAACGAAACTCCCCCTAAAGCCACCGCCATAGCACAAATCCTGTTGCCATGCTTTTCGATAAACTTCTTTAGTTTTCTCAACCCATCCTCTCTCATTTCCGTACTCCGCTCAGGACCTTTTAGTCTTTAACAGATAAAATTTTGTGTAAGAAAAACTTTCACAATCAAAATTGCACTTTTCTCTTGCACAATTAATACTATACAACTTTTTTCGACCAAAAACGAAAAAGTGGGAAAAGTGGTCGAAATTTAAGGAAAAGTGGTAAATTTTATTATTTTTTGCCATTTTTTACCACTTTTCCCCGATTTTTGACCACTTTTCCCATTTTTTGGCACAATTATATATTTTAATGTATAATCATTATTTACCAGTCATACTTGGAAGACAAAATGCAAAAATGATTATGATTATGGATAAATCTATTATAACCAGCAAAATCTTTCACACACAAACTTAGTGTCCGTGCACACTTGACACTAATACCCATATATAAAATGTGTGCAGAAATGAGGAATACTATGAAGATATCAAATGCAGCAGCAACGCATATAACAGATTTTTTTATCAATTCAGGCACTATAAGTAATGACGACAAGGCTTCCTATATTTATTGTTTTGAATATGCAATAGATACTATTATATTTCCACTGACCGTTCTTTTGTCCGGACTTATCTTTAACAGATTTACTGCCGCACTTTTATTCGCAGTCGTTATCATTCCGTTAAAAATGTCTGCCGGAGGTGCTCATGCTTCAACCCGCATAATGTGCAGCATTTTATCTTACTCTTTGTATTTTGTCACATTATTTTGTTATCAGTTATTGGGTAATATACCTTTAACAATCTTAAATATATGCTATATAATATGTTGTGTACTTATAATGTATCTGTCACCCGTCGACCACAAAAACAACAGACTTGCCTCAGATGCAAAGCACAAATTAAAAAAATTTTGTATTATATATGTAATTTTAATTTCAACTGTATATACGGCATTTGTTTATAATGATATGTCTAAATGTTATCTTATGATAAATGCCTGTATGTTTATAGTTGTCACAAATCAGATAATTGGTAAATTAAAACACTAACTATCAACTGCTAACAAGGAGGATTAATATGAACTATAGAATTGCCATCTGTGATGATGACCCCATCTTTATAGAAGAAACAACTAAGCTTATTTTAAATTATCAGTTTGAAAAAGATATGGATGTTACGCTGTCTCATTTTAAGAGCAGTAAGAGCCTGCTTGCAAATTTCAGGCACGCTAATGACTTTCATATAGTCTTTCTCGATATAGAAATGCCTGAACCAAATGGCATAGAGCTTGCATCTATTATCCGTTCAAGTATAGACCGCCATGTATTTATTGTTTTTGTGAGCAGTTATCCTGAATATATGCATGACAGTTTCAGGGTACACCCTTATAACTATCTGCAAAAACCCGTAAGCAAAGAAACTCTATTTGAAGTTCTCGATGAAATCCGCCTTGACATGGAGGATAATAATTGCTACTTTACTATAGATGCTATTGATAATACATCAACAGCAGTCAATTTTAATGATATTTTATATATTGAGACCATTGATTCCAAAAAAAATCTTTTACAATTTTGTCTGACAGATAAAAAGCTCACTGCGAAAGGCACTTTAAAAGAATGGACAAAAAAACTGGAACAGTTTCCTTTTCAAAAATGCCACAACAGTTTTCTTGTAAATATTGCTCATATTCACTTTTTTTCTGACTCAGAACTGACAATGGATAATCTTGATACACTTCCTCTAAGCCGCCGCATGAGGAAGGAGATTGAAACAGCTTATAAACATCAGTTGGTCATATGTGACACCGGGAGGGTTTAGTTTTAATGATAATATTTGACATTTTATCTTATATCACTGATATGCTTTTAGCCTTTGTTTATCTCAACAGAGCTTTTCATACACGCAGGGCAAATATTCCCGCACCCCTGTTTTATGCCGCATTTGTACTGGCTGAATCTGTTTTAATGGCAAACCAGCTTTTATTTCACAATCCCGACAAACAGTTCTCTGTTTTTGTAACCATTTCTTTAAGCATACTTTCTACCTTTGCATTATGTTTTTTATATGAGACAACTTTACGCCGAAGAATAATATACAGTATAATTTTTCAGTTTTTTGCAGCCTTCTCTGAAGCTGCTTTTATGCTTATCATCAAGCTTACATCTCCTGATATGTTAAAACATGAAACACCATATTTTGTTGCTATTGCAAGTTTTGGTTCAAAAATAATATTATTTTTGTTTATACTTATCTTCACGATGTTTTCAAAGAATAACGAAAAGTCTGACTTTGAGTATCATATATTCAGCCTTGTCACACCTGTTATATCATTGTTACTCTTTAATACAATGTCTGCTCAAAAAGACTTTAAAATTGAACTTACTTCTTATGACATAATCATCTTACCTTGTATTTTAATTTTAAATGTAACAAATTATTTTATCCTTGAACGTATAAAATACACGCATAAGCTGGTATTGAAAAATACACAGCTCGAACAGCAGATTAAATTTCAGAAAAACAAATATTCACAGCTTAGTACCACATACAGAAGTACACGACGCGTGGTGCACGACACTAAAAAACATCATTTTACCATTTTAAAATACATCGAGGAAAAACGATATGACGAACTCAACACTTATGTTAAAGCTTCATATAAAGACCTTGAGAATACTTATTCTCCTTTCAACACCGGAAACCTGGTTATCGACTCATTACTAAACAACTATAGTGACCTGGCTAAAGAAAATAGTATTACATTCACCACCTCCCTAAATTTAGAAGCATCACGCATCCCCATAGAAGATTATGATCTCTGTATAATACTTGGAAATCTTCTCGACAACTGTTTCAATGCCTGCAAAAAACTCGCTGTTTCTGACAGGTGGATTAAGCTCAGCATCTATATAGATGCTTATGACAAATTTCGTATAGACTGCTGCAACAATGCAAAAAATCTTCCAAAAAAAACGAAGTCTGACACCTCATTAGAGCATGGCTTTGGCACGGCAAATATTGAACGAACCGTCAAGAAAAGCCTCGGCATAATTGCAAGCGACCTGACCGATGATAAATACACAACCGTAATATCCATCCCTATATTAGATTTTAAGCAAAGACTTCAACCACCTAAAACAACCGCAAAGTAGCATCAGCAAGTGGCAAAATAAGCATCCCCCCACCTCTTAGTGCTATACACACTAGAATTAGGAAAATGCTTATTCTGCCATTCAATCTATTTCTTTAACATTCCCACAAAATACATCTTAATCCCCGATGGTATTAACCTTAAAACATTGTTTATTATTCCCGGAACTATAACACCTCTGCCACGCATCAACCCGTCAACTGCAATTTTCGCTGTTCTTTCTGCTGACATTGCCCATATTGGTGTTTTCAGTCCCTCTTTTTCAAAAAATTTTGTTCTTGTTGTTCCCGGACACAGTGTACTCACAACCACACCTCTTACTGCTGCCTCCTGCCTTATCGCCCTGCTGTAACTGTATATGAAAGACTTGCCCGCAAAATATGTCGAGGTATATGGTCCCGGCTGGAACGCTCCTGTCGAAGCCACATTTAAAATCTTTCCTCTCCCATTTTCATACATATCACGCAAAAACAATTTACAAAGACAAACCGGTGCAGTCACGATTAACTGTATCATTTTTTTATCGTCTTTTATATTTATACTTTCAGTCCCACCCGTCAGTCCAAAGCCTGCGTTATTTACAAGTATCTCTATATCAACACCAAGAGCTTTTGCTTTGTGATACAATCTTTCTGCCCCACCTTCAACAGAAAGATCCTGCTCTATCGTAATGATATACCTTGTGTTTTTCACAATCTTTGATTTTTTAACTTCAAGTTTCCTTTTTGCTATCGCAAGATTTTTTCTGCTTGATGAAGCAAGTATCACTCCATATCCTTTTTTGAGAAATTCACCTGCCATAGCGAACCCTATTCCGCTTGTTCCACCCGTTATCAATACATATTTCATATTTTATTCAAACTCCATTTCTGTTTATTATGTCCATTCTAAAGCAACTCACATCAAAAGGATTATTGTTCCCGTATTTCCCACCGATGCTTATATTGCTGTCTGATTTTGACACTTATATCATAATGTGAAAAATTCATATATGCAAGATTTTTTACACTAAGCACAAAAAGTGTGTGCAGAAATGGTAATTCAAGCAGATATCCATAATCCGCTCTGCTACTTGCCTGATAATGTTAAAATATAATTTTTGTAATTTCTAATACTGATAATCCCAATTATTTATATAATCACCTGCCACATCGGACTCTTTTAGGTCTGATGCCTCCGTCTTTACATTCTGATACTTCATTGCCCCCCATAAGTCCCATACAGCCTACACCTAACATTGCCGTCGTAGCAATCATTAAGATTTTCTTATTATATCTCATAACAGTGCCTCCCTATTATTTTAAATTTAATATTTCATCTAATCTTATCAGTATTTGTACACTAAATTATATATATAATTGCCGACCAGATCATATTGCACTTCTATCTCCTGACCATCATCCATATATCCATAAATTGTAAGCAATCCCTTTTTCATCTCGCTTTTAGCAAAATCATATTTTTCATAATATGAATCCTTTACTATTTTTACAAGGTTTATATTATATACTTCCTTTAACTCCTTTATTATCTTGTCCTTATTTTCTTCAGTACTCTTGTATATTGCTTTTTTGTTATTTGAAACACTCTTACACTTCTCTAATTTTTCTTTTACTTCCTGTCTCTTTTCTTTTGACGGGAGTCTCCACTGTTCCGGAGCTTCTAATAATTCTAAGCTTGCTGACCTTATGCCCATTGTATATTTGCCTGTTTCTGCAATGGTCGAAAACCAGCCAATCACATCGTAAGATGAAGTATATTTACCCTCATATATCTGTGGTTTTTTAAAACGGATATTACACTCTCTTATAAGTTTTCCATAATACTTTCCATTTACAATTTTATTCTCATCTCTTCTCCAATCTACCTCTGCCGTTATCTGATTTTTCATCCCTTTCATTTCTTCCAGCATATAATTCCAGCCGCTTTTTTCCGCATTGTCAATAATTTCCCTGAATGTCTTTTTATAACCATAATCACCGTCCTGCTCTTTGTCCGAAAGATACTCTTTTGTTTTTTGGTCTTTATATCTTATAAATGAAATTTCATATCCCTTATAAGTATATTTCTCTACAATCTCCTTATCCATCTTCCTTTCAACCTCATCCGGAGTCTCGCCCTCCATAGTGGCACTGGTAACATCAATACCGGCTTTTGCCACCTCAGACTCTTTTATGTCTGATGCCTCTGTCTTTACATTCTGGTACTTCATTGCTCCCATAAGTCCTATACAACCTACACCTAACATTGCCGTTGTAGCAATCATTAAAACTTTCTTATTACATCTCATAATTTCTTCCTCCCTGTCTATTATAATTCTTATAAAGCGAATCCCACATCTCCGTTTGCATCAGTAATCTTTTTTACCTTATAGCCTGCAGACAGCCATGACTTTTATCTAAAAATCTCATTCACTTTATGTTACACAATATACTGCTTTGTCCTTACCAAAAAACAACCATAAGGTTACCAAACGGTAAACATTTCAGATTATAATGGGATTTTTACGGTTACAGTCGTTCCGACTCCTTTTTTAGAACGGTACTCCATTGAGCCGTCATGCTTTTCAACTATCTTCTGGCAAAGGGAAACACCCAGTCCCGTTCCTCCCTGTTTCCTGCTTCTTGACTTATCTACACGATAAAACGGTTCTTTTATCTTCTCAAGTTCCTCAGGCTCCATTCCGCAGCCTGTATCAGTAATCTCGAAAACAGTCTCTTTCTCATTTTCATATACATATGTACTTATTTTGCCACCCTCATTTGTTGCCCTGAACGCATTTTCAAATATATTTCTTATGAGCATTTCCAAAAGAAGCTCGTCCCCGAATAAACTGTCAGCCTTAATTTCCCACTCTGCTTTAATATTCTTTTCTGCAAATCTCTTTTCCTGCCACTTTTTAAGCTCATCCGTAAATTTATTCATACTGATATTCTGCTTTTTAATGTCGGAATGTCTTATTACCGCAAGGTCAAGCAGCTCATATGACATATTTTGCAAACGCTTTGCCTCATGCCCGATAAACTCAAGACACTCCATCTTTTCATCATCGGAAATCTTGGCTCTCTCCATATACTCGACAAAACCGCAAATCCCTGTTACCGGAGTTTTCATTTCATGTGCAAGATTATCAATAAACCACTGTTTACGCTCTGCCTCATCCATAATCTGTTTTATGTTATTTTCTATTGTCTCTGCCATTGTATTTATGTTCTTTCCAAGAACGGCAAGCTCATCACTTCCTTTTATATCGGTTCTTGTCTCAAGTTCGCCGCCTGCCATTTTTTTAACTGTCTCATTAAGATTTTCCACCGGTTTAATACATTTCTGCAATACAACTATCATAAACAAAGCCATGATAACAGATATTCCAAGACTTCCAATCGCATAATATAATCTGATATTTTTCCACATACTGTCAAGATTATATAGTGTTTTCTCATATCCAAAATAAAATGTCTTTTTTTGATATTTTTGCATCTTAAACACCATAAGTCTTGTATGTCCGTCAATATAACACTTTAAGACTTTATTATTTTTAATACTGTCTTTTTGAGCATTAAAATGAGCCTTATCCGAATAATAAATCTTCTTTTTTTTCTCGCCCTGCCATAACCCAAGTTCTATCTTCTGCTGTTTATAATAATTGGTATATTTCTGAATTATATTTTTAACATCCCTGTCATTTAACTGCGACTGCTGCATTTCACCGTAAATCTGGTCAATTATCATACCAAAATCCCCGACTGCCTGTTTTTTCTCCGCCGCAATATTTTCTTTATATGTAATTCCAAAAAGCAGATATATCGCAATATTTAAAATCAGCAGTATCGGAATAATAAGCACCACATATAATTTCTGCCATAACTTCATAATAATCTCCTCTTTCATATTATTACTATTTTCCAAGCATTTGTGAAACTATCATAATCTGTACTTAACACAACCTATAATTAGTTTCGCAATGACATCTTTTTTAGTCAGTCTCAAGTCTGTAACCAAGCTTATTTATCGTGCAAATTTCCTTTTCAAGTCCTAATTTTTTTCTAAGTTTTCTTATATGGACATCAACGGTTTTTGTATCTCCCATATAGTCCCATCCCCATGCAAGTTCAAGAAGTTTCTCCCTTGACATTGCCATATTTCTGTTTAAAATAAGGACTTCCAGAAGTTCATACTCCTGCGGTGCAAGCTGAACTCTCTCCCCATTTTTAAATACATCATGTCTGTCAAGATTTACCTCAACATCACTTATCTTAAAAACATCATCATTTTTCTTTGCCCTGCGGAGCACCACATTTATTCTTGCGATAAGTTCCAATATCTCAAACGGTTTTACGATATAATCCTCCGCTCCTATCGAAAGACCGTGCAGTTTATCGTTCAGCTCACCCTTCGCCGTCACAAAAATAACGGGTACATCCTTAGTCTTTTCCATAATCTCAAACCCTGACATTCCGGGCAGCATAACATCCAGCAGCACTAAATCGAAATCTCCCTTTTCAATCATCTCAAGTCCCTCTTTACCGTCATATATCTGTGTGCATTTGTGACCTACCATCTTAAGATTTCTTGCAACCATCTCATTTATTGTAGTATCGTCCTCAACAATTAAAATCCTAGCCATACTAAACCTCACCTCTAAATTCTTATACTTTTGTATTTTTTACATAATAATTTTCATTATGTCAGGCGGATATTCGCAATCCGCCCTGCTGCCTGATTAACAGTTTTAAAATAAAAATCACCTTACAGTAAATACATCATATATAGCATACTACAAAATAGTAACCAAATGATTATCAAATTAATATAATAATACAGATGTTTACGAAACTAACTATATGTTGTGTTATAATTGTTCAATTTTATGATGCATTATGATAGCTTCACGGGCATCTATATTCTACGGCAAAGGAGACTCAAACATATGTCCATCAAAAACTGCATTAGAAAATCAACCCAATACAACTGCTGTCTTGACAGAAAAGCAATCTGCATGAAACGCTCATGGGACGAAGTCTCAAAAATGCTCGACACTTTCTGCGACTGTAAAAAATGCCGCAAATGTCAAAAATGTAAAAAACGCCCAAAATGTAAGTGCAGATAACTTTTTTGTATATATTTTTTCATATATTAACTTACTTATATATGTTAAAATATATTTAAAAAACAGGAGAAAAAAATGTTTACACCAAAACTTATAGTTACGGATTTAGACGGAACCGCCTTAAATAACAACCAACAAATAACTGCAGAAACCATAGAAGCCTTTGAACGATGCCGCAAAAAAGGTATTCACATAGCAATAGCAACAGCCAGATACATAGTCGGTGCTTCTTATTATGCCAAAAAACTTCATGCGGATTTTCAGATACTTACCGATGGAACACTTGTATATGAAAACGGCAGACTTGTCTACTCACGCACAATGACTAAAGAAATGACAAACAACATAATAAATGAACTTAAAAATTACGCTTGCACTTCCCACATAGCCATTCCAACAACAACGGCATTATATAGGTTTCCATCTGATAATGCTAACCCTGCCGCAGACAAAAGCCCCGTTGCCAACATCAATACAGACGCAAACAACAAAAAAACGATAAAGCCATCTTTTAATAATATAAAGCAGTCTCATTCTCCGGGAATTTATTTTGATATAGACAAACCATTTCCTGAAGAAGCGTGCAAGATAGTTGCTCATATATCTGATGACAATATCGCAAAAGCCATTGCTGACAAATGTGGCTGTGAATATTTCCATTACCGTGGCGAAACCAGATATACATTTTTTCACAAAAAAGCAAGCAAACTTGATGCCATTGAACATATGGCAGATTATCTTAAAATTTCACTTGAAGATATATGTGTTTTCGGTGATGATATAAATGATATTGAGATGATAGAACATTGTGGATACGGAGTTGCGATGGCAAACGCACTCGATATTGTCAAAGAAAAAGCCGACTTTGTTACATTGTCAAATGAGGAAAACGGTGTTGCAAAAGTGCTGGATGAGTTTTAATACTCATCCGCAGCCTGCTCTAATTTCTTATAATTGCAATGATATTTTAATATTTTATTTTTCTTTTGTTGTTTTACATATATTTTCTCAGCTTTCTCCTCAATCTTTTCTTTTATATTACATATAAAATTATATTCCTTTAACATCAAAGCCATTCTTTGATTATCTGCTGTTGATGCCTGACTACTAATTTCAAAGTTAATTTTAGTATATACACCCTTTTTCACAGGAAACATTTTTCTTATATCTAACACAGATAAAATTCTTTGCTTATAATTCTTCCTTGTTTCCAGTGGAATATTTTTCAATAACTCTTGATTTTTGATGTCAACAATAATATCATTTTTTCTAACAGGTGTTTTTGTAATATCTATAATTTCATAAATCCTATACCACTCTCCTGATACATCTGCCCATTTTTTATGTTTTTCTTTTGCAGATGTCAACGGAATAACATATTCTCTGTCTTCCTGATTTATAAGCATTCCCAAGTGCGGTTTAAACTTATACTCCTTATTATTTTCATCATAAAATATTTCCGAATCAGCTTCATGCATTGCTTTTAAATAATCTATATTAATATACACAAACTGTACTTTGCTAAATTTCACTTATGTATTCCTCCTAAACAAAAAGGAAGCATATGCTTCCCTTTATCGTTTCTCATTTCAACGCCTTTGGTAGAGACACACCAACCTATATTGTTTCCCATTTCAACGCCTTTGGCAGGGACACGCCAACCTATATCGTTTTCCACTTCAACGCCTTCGGTAGGAACACACCAAATAAGAAACTACATTGTTCTTATTCTCATTATATAAAATTATTCAAATATAATCAATAGCAATTTTTACATATTTTTATAATTAAAAAAGACGAACCACCTTAATAAAGCAGTCCGCCCTTTTATTCCTGATGACAGTATATTTTCTTCACATTATAAATGTTCAGTAAATTATTTAAGAGTAACCTTAGCACCTTCAGCTTCGATCTTAGCTTTGATGTCTTCAGCTTCTTCCTTAGATGCACCCTCTTTAACAACCTTAGGAGCTCCGTCAACAACTTCCTTAGCTTCCTTAAGTCCTAAGCCTGTTACTTCACGAACAACCTTGATAACCTTAACTTTGTTTGGTCCAACTTCTGTAAGCTCTACATCGAACTCATCTTTCTCAGCTGCTCCGTCAGCACCTGCTGCACCTGCTGCAACTACAACACCTGCTGCTGCAGAAACACCAAATTCTTCCTCACAAGCTTTTACTAAATCATTTAATTCTAAAACTGTCATGCCTTTGATAGCATCGATAAATTCCTGAGTTGTCATCTCATTACCTCCATAATAAATATATTTTATAAATTCGTTGCATCAGCCATCTGACTGATGTAGTATCCTGCTGCCGCTCACACCGAAAGTGCAAACATCAGCATTTTTCTTTGGAAACCTACCGTTCCCGTTTCGTTCAAAAAATTAAGCCTCTGCAGCTCCATCACCCTTTTCAGCGATCTGATTAAGAACACGCGCAAGATTTGTGATAGGTGACTGTAAAGAACCAAGTAACTTGGAAATAAGTTCCTCTCTTGAAGGGATGCTCGCAAGTGATTTAACACCGTCAACATCGTAGAATGTTCCTTCTACTACTGCACCCTTAAATTCAAGTGCCTCAGCTTCCTTTGCTACATTGTTAAGTATTCTGATAGGAGCTGTTGCATCCTCTTTTGAAATAGCGATAGCAGATGGTCCGTCAAGTAAGTCATCTAACTGAGCAAAATCAGTTCCTTCAAAAGCACGCTTCATAAGTGTGTTTTTGTAAACTTTGTACTCACATCCTGCCTCTCTAAGTCCTTTACGAAGCTTTGTATCCTGCTCTACTGTAAGTCCACGATAATCTACAAGTACAACAGTTGCAGCACCGTCAATCTTTGCCTTAATCTCATCAACTATAGGCTGTTTGATTTCAACTTTTGCCATGAGTAAGTCTCCTTTCCTGGGTTCTCCCCATAATATCCACTGCAGACAGACAATATAGTTTGTCCTGAAAAGTCGATTATATTTAAACGAAACACAATCTCTTTCAGGCAAAATAAAAACCTCGTCGCATAAATCCAGCCGAACGAGGTGAAAATAATTCATATCGAAATTCATCTTCCTCGGTAGGCGTTTGTACTTACACCGGTTCACCGGCACCTACTGTCTACGGCAGTGTGTCCTGCAATTCACAGAACAAAAACAATGATACTACAATACGAATATAAATGTCAAGCATTTTTTTCTTTTTACTGATAAATTTTAATTTTAGGAAATGTGATACCAGACTCTTACTATATCTCTTTCACTTCTCTTCTAAAAAAACGCCGCCACCGGCAGATGAAATTTTACTTCTGCCTCTGGCGGTTCTCCCCCCCCCGAAAACAAATGTTCGATA
>JBNMLR010000002.1:0-23921 GCA_050874945.1 Butyribacter sp.
CTATTATCAGTATAATTATCATTACTTATGTTGGTTATTTTTACGGTGTCTGTGATGCCAATATGGCACTGCTGACGGCAACTTCGATAGGAAATCTTGAAAAAGACGGTAAGTTTTTGATGACTCAGGTAAATCCAAATCCTTTTTTCACTATCGGTCTGTATTTTGTACTGCCACGCTGTTTTCTTGCAGTTGCTTTTGCCTATGTTTCAAACAGTGTTAATAAGGTTATCAGAAATTCACAGAAAAAAGCAGTTCAGATGGAACTTAAGGCAAGTACGGATGAAATGACGGGATTATACAACAAAAACAAACTTCTTTCTCTTATAGATGAAAAAGTGTATGATTCGCAAAAGATAGCAGTGCTTTACTGGGATGTAAACAATTTAAAATATGTAAATGATAATTTCGGACATCTTGCAGGAGACAGACTTATCATAAAAGTGGCGGAGGCAATCCGCAGTTCAGCCAGAAAAGAAGATGCAGCTTTTCGTTATGGCGGTGATGAATTTGTTATGATAATAAACGATGGGACGGCAGAGGTTGTGCATGAAATCCTGAAACGATGGGAGTTGGCGATAGAAAAAGCTGCAAAGGGCTGTGATTTTCCTGTTTCAGCATCAGTCGGATATGCCATCGGCGAAAGAAAATATCTGGAGGATGTAATTGCGGCAGCAGATAAGAATATGTATCAGTGCAAACAGGAGGTGCACAGGGAACTTAGTTTTTAAAGCAAAGTGCCAAGAAGTCTCTGAACTTATAGGTTTGTGTGATGAATTGTTACAAACTGCATTTTATGGTATAAGTAGCTTAGATTATTCTATTACTTTAGGTGCATAAATCCGGTATTTTGAAAAATTAAAAATATGAGTGTAAAAAATACTTGAAATGCAAGACAAAATAATATATAATGTTGTCTGTGATTGCTGCTATGGCTCAGGAGGTAGAGCGTCGCCTTGGTAAGGCGGAGGCCACGGGTTCGAATCCCGTTAGCAGCTTTAAAAACTCTTATGTTGATACATAGGAGTTTTTTTGCTTTGCGGAGCAGTTAGTTCTATAAAACACAGGGTTCCGAATACATCAACTGTTTTATTGAAGAAATATTATCACATTATTGACACTGTTTTTGGCGATTATGCTTAGTTTTTCGCCATTCAGATTGACAATTCTCGGTAAAATGGTACAATGAAAGTCGGGATATTATATTTTTTGTCATATGGAACAATAGGGTGAAAGTACATATGAAAATCACTGAATATATTTATGTTTCAGACATATATTTTTTGGTGGTATGAGACAAAAAATGTAAAAAATAAAAAAGAAAGGGGAACCAGAATGAGTGAAGCAACATTTCGTGGGGGTGTTCATCCTTACGAGGGAAAGGAATTGTCCAAAGACCTGCCTATAAAGACTGTTATGCCTAAAGGTGATATGGTTTTTCCTATGTCACAGCATATCGGTGCACCGGCAACACCTGTTGTTGAAAAAGGTGATAAAGTGCTCGTTGGACAAAAAATTGGTGAAGCTAGCGGATTTATTTCAGCAAATATCTGCAGCTCAGTTTCTGGAACTGTAAAGGCAGTTGAACCGAGGATGCTCTTAAACGGCTCTAAGGCAACTTGCGTGATTATTGAAAATGATGGAGAATACACCGGTATTGAAGGGCTTGGTCAGGATAGAGATTATACCAAACTGTCAAACGATGAAATTCGCAACATCGTAAAAGAAGCTGGTATTGTAGGTATGGGTGGTGCAGGTTTTCCAACAAATGTAAAACTTACACCGAAAGAGCCGGACAAGATTGATTATATTCTTGTAAACGGTGCTGAGTGTGAGCCTTATCTTACATCTGACTACAGACAGATGCTTGAATGTCCTGAGGAGATTATCGGAGGACTTAAGGTAATACTCAAACTTTTTGACAAGGCAAAGGGAGTTATCGGAATCGAGGACAACAAGCCTGATGCCATCGAGAAGATGAAGCAGGCAGCCCAGGGAGAAAGCCGTATAGAGGTTATGCCTTTAAAGACGAAGTATCCACAGGGTGGTGAGCGTACTCTCATCTCAGCAATCACCGGCAGAAAGATTTATTCAGCAAAACTTCCGGCTGATGCGGGATGTATCGTTGACAATATATCTACCGTTATCGCTATTTACAGAGCTGTCTGTAAACAGACACCTCTTATCACGAGAGTCATGACACTTACGGGAGATGCGTTTAACACTCCTATTAATGTAAATGTGCGTATAGGATGCAATCATGCAGACCTTGTGGCAGAGGGTGAAGGATTTAAGCAGGAGCCTGCAAAGATTATATCAGGTGGTCCTATGATGGGATTTGCAATGTTTGATCTCAACGTTCCTGTTACAAAGACATCTTCTTCTATTTTGGCACTTACAAGAGATGAAGTTGCAGAGAATGAGCCGACAGCTTGTATCAGATGCGGCCGCTGTGTTCAGGCCTGTCCTGGCAACCTTGTACCTCAGAAGATGGCACAGGCTGCTATGCACAATGACTATGATACATTTGTAAAACTTAACGGCATGGAGTGTTATGAGTGCGGAAGCTGTACTTATGTATGTCCGGCAAAACGTCCTCTTACACAGACATTCAAGCAGGCTCGTCAGTATGTGGCAGCTCAGAGAAGAAAGAAATAGGAGGGATAAAAGGTGAGTAATTTATTAAACATTTCATCATCACCACACGTTCGTGATAAATCTTCTACGAAGAGTATCATGTGGGATGTTTTTCTCGCACTTATGCCTGCTACTGCCGTTGGTATATTTAACTTCGGCTTAAAGGCAGCGATACTTATTGTAGCCTGTGTTGCTACGGCTGTACTTACTGAGTACATCTGGCAGAAGGCTATGAAACTTCCGGTTACGGTAAGTGACGGAAGTGCAGCACTTACGGGACTGCTTCTGGCACTCAACCTGTCATCAACATTCCCTGTATGGATGGCTATCCTCGGAAGTGTATTTGCGATAATCATCGTAAAACAGCTTTTCGGAGGACTCGGTCAGAACTTTATGAACCCGGCACTCGGAGCAAGATGCTTCCTTATGATTTCATTTGCCGGAAAGATGACTTCATTTACATATGACGGTGTTACGGGAGCTACACCGCTTGCAATCATTAAAAACGGTGACAAGGCTACAGCGGTTGCTGACCTTCTTGCATCAGGTGACGGCAAGACACAGGTTGCAACAAGTGTTCTTAAGATGTTCCTCGGTACTATCGGCGGAACTATCGGTGAGACTTCAGCACTTGCACTTCTTATCGGTGCAGCTTATCTTCTTATAAAGAAAGTTATCACATGGAGAATTCCAGTATGCTATATCGGAACATTTGCAATATTTGCTCTTATATTTGGCGGACGCGGATTTGACCTTACATATCTCGCTGCTGAAATCTGCGGCGGTGGTCTTATGCTCGGTGCATTTTTCATGGCAACAGACTATGTTACAAGTCCTATCACACCAAAGGGACAGATTGTATTTGGTGTGCTTCTCGGTGTACTTACAGGAATATTCCGTATTTTCGGTGCATCAGCAGAGGGTGTTTCTTACGCCATCATTATCTGTAACCTGTTAGTTCCATTGATTGAAAAGGTAACTATTCCTGTTCCATTTGGAAAGGAGGGAATTAAAGATGGCAAATAATGAAAACAAATCAACACTTGTGCATGATGCCATTATGCTTTTTGTTATCACACTTATAGCAGGTGTTTTGCTCGGTGGAGTTTATACAATCACAAAAGATCCTATAGCAAAAGCGGACGAGGAAGCTACAAATAAAGCGTATGCTGCTGTTTATAAGGATGCAGAGTTTAAAGCAGACGATACGCTTACAAAGGCTGTAGAGTCATTCCAGAAAGATGTTGCAGCAGGAAAGATTGATGATGATACATTCTCATATACAAGTGAGGAGCTTATAGAAGCAAGAACAGCTTCTAAAGACGGCTCACAGGCAGGTTATGTTCTTAAAGTAAGCGGAAAAGGATACGGCGGAGCAGTAACTATCGCACTCGGTATCACAAACGAGGGCGAGGTTGTTGGTATTCAGATTCTTGATGCGAGCAACGAGACACCGGGTCTTGGTCAGAATTCGACAAAAGAGACTTGGAACAGCCAGTATGTAGGAATGAAATCAGACAAAACATTATCAGTTGTAAAGGATGGCAGCGGAAGTGCAGATAACGGAACGGTTAATGCTATTTCAGGTGCTACCATTACAAGTAAAGCTGTGACAAGAGCTGTCAATGTAGCTCTGAAATTTGTCGCAGCTCAGACTGGAAAGTAAGGGGGTAAAGACATGAGTTCTTGTACAGAGAGATTAAAAAACGGTATTATTACCGAAAATCCGACTTTTGTAATGATGCTTGGTATGTGTCCTACTCTTGCTGTTACATCTTCAGCCATAAACGGACTTGGCATGGGACTTACGACAACGGCAGTTCTTATACTTTCCAATGCATTTATATCATTACTCAGAAAAGTTATTCCGGATAAGGTTCGTATTCCGGCATTCATCGTAATCGTTGCTTCATTCGTAACGATAATACAGCTTTTATTACAGGCATATCTGCAGTCACTCAACAATGCGTTAGGTGTTTATATTCCACTTATCGTTGTAAACTGTATCATTCTTGGTAGAGCAGAGGCTTATGCTTCTAAAAATCCTGTACTTCCATCAATATTTGACGGACTTGGTATGGGACTTGGTTTCACATTTGGTCTTACCTGTATAGGTATCTGCCGTGAAATTTTAGGAAGTGGTGCTATATTTAATCATCAGTTTATCCCTGAAGATTATCATATTACATTCTTTGTACTTGCACCGGGAGCATTCCTTGTTCTCTCATTCCTTACGGCATTGCAGAATAAACTTAAGATGCCTTCTGCAACAAATGTTGAGACAAATGATACAAATATCGCCTGCGGCGGTAACTGTGCAAGCTGTATAGGTTCAAGCTGTGCAGCAAACAAAGGTCTTGTTGAGGCTGAGAGAGTTGCAGCAAAGGCAGCGAAAGCTCAGGCAGCTAAGGAAGCAGCAGCAAAGGCTAAAGCAGCAAAAGAGGCGGCAGCAAAAGCGGCCGAAGCTCAGAAAAAGGAGGATTGATTTAAGTGAATTTATTTGTGATTATGATTTCATCAATGTTGGTAAGTAATGTTGTACTTAGTCAGTTCCTCGGTATCTGTCCTTTCCTCGGTGTATCAAAGAAAGTTGAAACGGCAGCAGGTATGGGTGCGGCAGTTACATTCGTTATAACGATAGCATCTGCCATTACTTATCCGATATATTATTTTATTCTTGTTCCTTTGGGACTTGCGTATCTGGAAACTATCGCATTTATCCTTGTAATTGCGGCTCTTGTTCAGTTCGTTGAAATGGTATTAAAGAAGTTTATGCCACCTCTTTATGAGGCACTCGGTGTTTATCTTCCACTTATCACAACAAACTGTGCAGTTTTAGGTGTTGCACTTAACAACATTACAAACGGCTGCAACTTTATAGAAAGTGTTGTTACAGGTCTGTTTACGGCACTTGGTTTCCTCGTATCTATTGTTATATTGGCTAGTATCCGTGAGAGAATCGAATTTAACGACATTCCACATTCTTTCAAGGGAACACCAATCGTACTTGTAACAGCCAGCTTAATGGCAATAGCATTCTGCGGCTTTGCAGGTCTTGTATAGAAAGGGGGAGTATAAATGACAGGCGTAATAATGGCAGCAGTAGTTGTTGGTGTAATAGGTCTTCTTATAGGACTCCTTTTAGGATTTGCGGCAAAAGCATTCGCAGTTCCTGTTGATGAAAAAGAAATCGAAGTAAGAGAGTTTCTTCCGGGAAACAACTGTGGCGGTTGCGGATATGCCGGATGTGATGCTTTGGCAAAGGCTATCGCAGCAGGTGAAGCACCTGTAAATGCGTGTCCTGTAGGCGGTGCGGCAGTTGCCGAGAAGATAGGAAATGTCATGGGTGTCGCAGCAGGAGACAGCGTAAAGATGGTTGCGTATGTCAAATGTTCAGGAACCTGTGATAAGGCAGGCATCAAGGCAAACTACTACGGAATTTCAGATTGTAAGAGAGCAGCAGCAATACCGGGACGCGGAGATAAGGCTTGTTCATTCGGATGTATGGGATTTGGCTCATGCGTGGCAGCCTGCAAATTTGATGCGATTCATGTAGAGCATGGTGTTGCAACCGTTGACAAAGAAAAATGTGTTGCGTGTGGCAAGTGTGCAGAGGAATGTCCAAACGGACTTATCGAGCTTGTACCATATGATGCAAAATGGGCGGTTGCCTGCTCAAATAAAGATAAAGGACCTAAGGTCATGGCAGTATGTGATACAGGATGTATCGGATGCGGTCTTTGCGAAAAGACTTGTAAGTTCGATGCGATCCATGTAGAGAACAATATTGCACATATCGACCAGAGCAAGTGTAAAGGATGCGGAGCTTGTGCAGCTAAATGTCCTAAGAAAGTTATACTTGCACACTAATCCTGTTATGAGTGAGCAGCAGAGCGGATTGTGAATATCCGCCTGACTTGACGGTAAATGAATTTAAAAATATAAATATATTGTCGATTACTGTCGAATAAATAATTTTTAATAAAAAGATATAGGCATTGCGGTGTCTATATCTTTTTTTTTGTGATTTAAAATGTTATAATGAAGAGTGATAGAACCTGATGGGGATATAAAGGATGGAGTTAGGAAGATTTATGAATAATACACCGTTTTTTATAGAAAATGAAAAAGATGTTAATAAAAAAGTGTGCCAATGGATGGCGGTCGCAGTTGCGGTCATCTGGCTTATGCTGATTTTAAATTATATGGGAATGTTCGAGATAAGCAGACGGATGTGTATAGTTGCTTTTACTGTAGGAACATTTTGCGGTCTGTCGCCGAGTATCGTGATAAGGCTGTCAAAATCCCAGAATTTTATCAAATATTATAATATTATCTGCATGATAGTGTGCGTATCGGTATTTTCAACGCAGTATCGTATCGGAATTTATGCAACGATGTTGTTTGCAGTCATAGTGAGCTGCCTTTATTTTGATGAGCATTTTACGACAAAGGTAATGCTTCTTACATATGTTTGTTTTCTCATAGCATATATATTCAGGTCTCTTGAACTGATGAAGTATGTATATGAGGGAGAGTCATTTGTTGAGGTGTATTTTCCTCTTGTTGCGGGCATCACACTTGAGTTTCTTATAATATTCCCGGTTCTTCATTATATGGCAAAGAGACTACGGATACTTATACTGAGACAGAGTGAGCTTATAGACGAACTTGTCAGAAAAGATACACATATGAACATTGCGATGAAAAATTCCAATGATATTATATTTGAGTATGACCTGATAAATGATGAGTATCATGCCAATGCGTCAGTGACCGGTGAAAAACGGGAAGTGGTGCTTGACGGTGCGATTGATTTCGTATCAAATTGCCGATGGTTTGACAGTGAGAACAAACAGAAAGTTATGGATATGGTTCTCGGAACTAAAAAAGAACAGTCAGACATATTTAAGGCAGAATTTGAAGAAAACGGAAGTCTGTCGGTCAAATGGTTCAGATATGAGGGAAATGCAGTTTACGATGATTATGGCAAACTTGAACTTATAGTAGGAAGACTGTGCGATATTACAGCCGAAAAGGAAAGAGAAGAAAGAGAGTGGTTCGCAAGACAGAGGGATGCACTTACGGGACTGTATTCGTTTGAGCGTGTGAGACAGATTGCGATAGAACTTGAAGATGAAATACCTGATAAAGTACATGAGGTTATGATAATCAATATAAAAAACATGAGTGATGTTGTCGACTGTTATGGAGATATTTATGCAGATAACCTTATGGTGATGATAGCCGGTGAACTTAGAAAATTCGGCAGTGAGAAGAGAGTTTATATTGCGAAACTTCCGGGTGCGGCATTTATGTTTTTTATACATGACTGTAATGAGGTCAATGCGAGAAAACTTCGCAGAGAAGTAAGCAGGACATTGTCAAATGTTTATGTCGGTGAAAAAGAGGTAAACAGGATAAAATATTATTTTGGGTATAATACAGGCAGAGCATGGTTTGAAAAACTGTTTGAGACGGCACTCAAATATGCAAAAGCACAGAATAATAATGATGTTGATGTTAGCAGGCATATCAGGGAGAATTTGCCTGATGATACTGATAAGTATCTTAAAGAAAATGCGGCGGGTATGGAGACGGCAGCAGAATATGTTGATACAAAGGAAGATGAAAAGCTTGTAAAAGACATGGAAAAGCTGTTTGTTGAGTCAAAAGACCTTAGAAGTTCGCTTCAGATAGCACTTGCGAGAGCAGGCTTGTTTTATCATTTAAACAGAGTAAGTGTCTATGAGTTTGACGATGACCAGCAAAACTCAAATAAGAATGCGGTAATCACTTATCAGTGGACATCGGAAAAGAAGTATGTGAACAAAGAAGCGGCAGTCAAAAATTATATGGACAGGAGAATACTTAATGAGATAAAAAAGAGCGGACGGATGGTATTTGATTTCTCAGATGACAGAATAGGAAAGTATTGCGAAATACGGGGATTAAATACATATAAAAATCTGCTGGATAGTGCTGTTTTGTGCATTATTGTCTCTGAGGGTATGATAAAAGGCGGTGTGGTTTTTGAGAGAGAAAACGAACATTTCAAAAATCGTGAAAAGAAGTATTTGCAGAGATATTCAAATATTCTTGGCGGTTATGTGATAAAACTTCACTCAGACATTGCAAACAAGGCAAAAACGGCATTTCTCTCAAATATGTCACATGAGATAAGAACACCTATGAATGCGATAGTCGGAATGACGGACATAGCAAAAGCAAATATAGATAATAGCAATAAAGTAGAGGAGTGTCTTGACAAAATCGAGTCGTCTTCACGTCATCTGCTTACTCTTATCAATGATATACTTGATCTTTCAAAGATAGAAAGCGGTCGTATGACGCTTGCAAATAAAATTATGAGCCTTGATGAAATAGCAGATAAGATAGAAATGCTGATGAGACCGCAGACTGACGAGAAGCATATTACTTTTGAACTTCAGAGAGAATATGACAGACCGCTTGTTGTGGGGGATGAATTAAGACTTAGCCAGGTACTTTTAAATATTACCGGAAATGCGTTGAAATTTACGCCTGAAAACGGAAAGATAACAGTCTGCATGAAGAAAGTCTATTCGGACAATAATGCAGTAAGGATTAAGTTCAATATAAAAGATAACGGTATAGGAATCAGCAAAGAGGATCAGAAAAAGATATTCATTGCATTTGAACAGGTATCAGATAATAAAGTTTCTAAATATGGCGGAACGGGACTGGGACTTGCGATAAGCAACAATTTTGTTCATCTTATGGGTGGTAAACTTGAGGTTCAGAGTGAGCCGGGAAAAGGATCGGATTTTTGTTTTGAGATAAGCCTGCCGTATCCTGATGAAGAGGAATGTGAAAAATATACGGCTCAGAAAAAAGATGAGATACCTGAGATTTC
Source organism: Butyribacter sp. (assembly GCA_050874945.1). Lineage (GTDB taxonomy): Bacteria > Bacillota > Clostridia > Lachnospirales > Lachnospiraceae > Butyribacter. The sequence continues at coordinate 9,533 of JBNMLR010000002.1, forward strand.
AAAGTTAAAAGGAGTACATATCCTTGTTGCGGAGGATAACGAACTGAATGCAGAGATTGCAAAGACTGTTCTTGAAATGAACGGTGCAAGTGTTATTGTAAGGGAAAATGGACTTAAAGCCGTAGAGGAATTTGAAAGCAGTGAACCCGGAGAGTATGATTTTATCATACTTGATATAAATATGCCGGTGATGAACGGTCATGAAGCGGCGAGAAAGATAAGAGAACTTGAGAGGGAAGATGCAAAGACCATACCTATTGTGGCTATGAGTGCAAATGCGTTTACAGAGGATGTGGAGGAGTCTTTGAAAGCAGGAATGAATGCACACATCTCGAAACCTATCAAGGTGGATGAAATGCTGAATGAAATATCTAAATTTTTATGATATTTATCAGGTCGATGAAGGATTTATAAAATAGCATAACGGGTAAGTAATCTGTGGAATTGTTTTTTTAATGAATTTATTCCCAAAATTATATTATGATGTTTTTGTATATACAAGGGAAACTATAAAATGGAGGAAAATATATGTGGATAGCAGATAATTGGAAAGATTATGAGGTAATAGATACATCAGATGGAGAGAAACTTGAGAGATGGGGAGATTATATTCTTGTAAGGCCTGACCCGCAGGTCATATGGGACACACCTAAAAAGGCAAAAGGCTGGAAGAAGATGAACGGTCATTACCACAGAAGCAATAAAGGTGGCGGTGAATGGGAGTTTTTTAATCTTCCAAACACATGGCAGATAAAATATGGAAAACTTGTGTTTAATCTTCAGCCGTTTAAGTTCAAACATACGGGACTTTTCCCTGAGCAGGCGGTAAACTGGGACTGGTTTGGAGAGAAGATAAGAAATGCAAAAAGACCGGTAAAGGTTTTAAATCTTTTTGCATATACGGGCGGTGCGACACTTGCGGCGGCATCGACAGGAGCAAGCGTTACCCATGTTGACGCATCAAAAGGCATGGTGACATGGGCGAAAGAAAATGCGGCGGCATCGGGACTTTCAGATGCACCTATACGCTGGCTTGTAGATGACTGTGTTAAGTTTGTCGAGAGAGAGATAAGACGGGGAAATAAATATGACGGAATTATCATGGACCCGCCGTCTTATGGCAGAGGACCAAAGGGTGAGATATGGAAGATAGAGGAAAAGATACATCCGTTCATACAGCTTTGTACGCAGATTTTGTCGGATGACCCGCTTTTCTTTTTGATAAATTCTTATACAACAGGACTTCAGCCGGCAGTTCTCTCATATATGTTAAATACGGAACTTGTAAAGAAGATAGGCGGCAGGGTTGAGGCTGAGGAGATAGGACTTCCTGTTTCGTCAAATGGTCTTGTACTTCCGTGTGGTGCTTCGGGCAGATGGGAAAAATAGTAGCTTAAAGCCATCGAGGTCGTGCTTTGGATATGAAGCAGCTTAAAGCCACATTGATTGACGGTAAATAACTGTTAATGTTATACTAACAGTAGTATGTGTATTATGCACAGGAATGGAGATTGATGTATAGAATGAAACAAAGAATGAGGCTTAGGGGAAATCTTAAGACTTATCTTAGATGGCCCCTGTTTTTTGGTGTGTTACTTGTTCTGATGACGATACAGCTTTTTTCGGTATCGGTGAGAACCGGTTTGATAGGTGCAGGATATACGGTGTTATATCTTCTGATAGCAGCTCTTATCAATTTTTCGGGCAGAAGAAAACTTAAAAAAGACCTCATAGAATTTGCTACAAATTATGGCGAGATGCAGATGCGTATGATGAAAACACTCACTGTTCCTTATGCGATTTTAAGTGAGGACGGTCATATGCTCTGGGGCAATGACAAGTTTGTATCAGTCATTGTAAACAAAAAGGCGGCAAGAAGAAATATTGCAAATATATTTGAGGAGATTACATTAAACAGTCTTCCGGATTCCGATGAGGTCAAGGTGGTTCATGTAAAATCCGAAGATAAATACTATCGTGTTGTCATGAAACTTGTTGAGTCGGATAGTGCAGGGGAGGACGATACCATAAAGACTGATATAAATCAGCTTATGGATAACAGCAGGCTCATATCGGTATTTTTGTATGATGAAACTGATATTATGGAACTTGAGCAGAAGCGTGAAGCCGAAAATCTCGTTGTCGGTCTTTTGTATATCGACAATTACGATGAACTTATCGACAGTATTGACGAGATAAGGCAGTCGCTTACGATGGCTCTTATTGACAGAAAAATCAACAAATATATGCAGGGGATAGATGCAATTTCCAAAAAACTCGAAAAAGATAAATTTCTGTTTATGTTCAAGCAGAGTTATCTTGCGGAAATATGTTCCAACCGTTTTTCTATCTTAGAGGAGATAAGAAACATAAATCTTGGAAATGAGTCAGAGTCAAGTGCAACGATAAGTATCGGTATCGGTGTAGGCAGGGATACTTTTGTTGAAAGATATGACCTTGCCCGTGCGGCTATTGACCTTGCACTCGGCAGAGGCGGCGACCAGGCGGTAGTTAAATCGGTCGACCAGGAAAAATTCTATGGTGGAAAGAGTGTCCAGATTGAGAGAAACACAAGGGTTAAGGCGAGAGTGAAAGCCCATGCTCTCAAGGAACTTATAGAGGGCAAGGAGAGAGTTGTCGTAATGGGTCATTCCATAGGTGATGTTGATTCGTTCGGAGCATCAATAGGAATATACCGTATAGCAAAGACTCTTAACAGAAAGGCAAATGTTGTATTAAATGAGGTCAGCCAGTCCGTCAAGCCTATAAGAGACAGATTTTCTTCAAAAGAATATGAAGACGATATGATTATCACGGGTGACGAGGCAAAAGAACTTGTGGATGAAAATACCGTACTTGTTATCGTTGATGTAAACAGGGCAAGTTATACGGAGTGTCCTGAACTTATCGAGCAGGCACAGTCTGTTGTGGTAATAGATCATCACAGACAGGCGGGAGATGCGATAGACAAGGCAGTCCTGTTTTATATCGAGCCGTATGCGTCATCGGCGAGTGAAATGGTAGCTGAAATATCACAGTATATCGGCAGCGGTCTTAAATTAAAATCTGCCGAAGCAGAAGCAATGTATGCAGGTATTATGATAGATACAAATTATTTTTCAAACAAAACAGGTGTCAGAACCTTTGAAGCAATGGCATATCTCAGAAGAAACGGTGCTGATGCTGTCCGTATAAGAAAAGCGTTCAGAGAGGATATTGACGAGTATAAGATAAGAGCTGCGGCGATACAGGATACCGAACTTTATGAGGGTGCGTTTGCGATTGCGGAGAGTAAAAGTGAGGGAATTGAGTCACCGACGGTATTTGGATCTAAGATTGCAAATTCGCTTCTTGATATAAATGATGTTAAAGCGTCATTTGTACTTACAAAATATAGAGGAAAAGTCTATATAAGTGCCCGTTCGATAGATGAAGTCAATGTTCAGGTTATGATGGAAAGGCTTGGCGGCGGCGGTCATATAAATATGGCTGGGGCACAGCTTGAAAATGTCGAGGTTGAAGAAGCCAAAAACATGATAAAACAGGAAATAGATAAGATGATAGAGGAAGGAGAAATATAGAAATGCAGGTTATATTATTAGAAGATGTAAAATCGCTTGGAAAAAAAGGCGAAATCGTTAAGGTAAATGACGGTTACGCAAGAAACTTTATTTTAAAGAAAAAACTCGGTGTTGAAGCAACATCAAACAATTTAAATGAGCTTAAACTTCAGAAGAAAAATGAGGAAAAAATAGCAAAAGAAAAGCTTGACGCAGCGAAAGAGTTTGCAAAAGAGCTTGAAGAAAAACAGGTGACTGTTTCGATAAAGACAGGTTCGGGCGGAAGAAGTTTTGGCTCCGTCTCAACAAAGGAGATTGCGGCAGCAGCAAAGAGCCAGCTTGGTTATGAACTTGACAAGAAGAAAATGGAACTCGATGTACCTATCAAGAGTCCGGGAACTTTCAATGTAAAGATAAAACTTCACCAGAAAGTAACGGCAGAACTTAAAGTTGTCGTAAAACAGGCTTAAGAGGTAAAAAAGTGGAAGAAGAAGTTATTAAGAGACTTCCACCTCATAATGTGGAAGCAGAGAGAGCCGTTATCGGAGCAATGATGTTAAACTCGGATGCCATAATGGTATGTTCCGAGTTGTTGACATCAGATGAATTTTACCAGCAGCAGTATGGAATTATTTTTGATGCACTTGTGGAAATGTATAAGGATGGGGTCGGTGCAGACCTTGTCACATTGCAAAACAAACTTCGTGAAAAGGAAGTCACACCGGAACTTTACAGTGTTGAGTATCTCGGAGAACTTTTGGCAAGAGTGCCGACATCGGCAAATGTAAAATTTTATGCGGAGATAGTCCATGAAAAAGCGGTTTTAAGACGGCTTATAAGGGTCAGTGAGCAGGTCACAAAAGACTGTTATATGGACAGCCAGCCGTTAGAGGACATTCTGGAAGATACGGAAAAAAGTGTATTTGATGTTATACAGCAGCGTGGCGGAAGTGAGTTTGAGCCGATAAGGGATGTCGTACTTAGGACGCTTGACAGCATAGAGCAGGCGGCTAAGCAGAAAGGAAACATAACGGGACTGGAGACAGGTTTCAGGGACCTTGATGCAAAGACGGCAGGCTTACAGAAGTCTGACCTTATACTTATAGCGGCAAGACCGGCTATGGGAAAGACGGCATTTGTATTAAATATCGCAGAGTATGTTGCACTTCACAGCAACAGCACGATAGCACTTTTCAGCCTTGAGATGAGCAAGGAACAGCTTGTAAAGCGTATGCTCGCCATGAACTCAATGGTCGACTCACAGAAAATCCGTACGGGTGACCTTGAAGATGATGACTGGGACAAGCTTGTCGGAAGTGTGCGTAAGATAGGTAATTCAAATCTTGTCATAGATGATACATCGGGTATCACCGCATCAGAGCTTCGTTCAAAGTGCCGTAAATTAAAGATAGAGCAGGGACTTGACCTTGTGATAATAGATTATCTCCAGCTTATGACGGGAGCGGGCAAGAGAAAAAGTGATAGCAGGCAGCAGGAAATATCAGATATTTCCCGTTCGCTCAAAGTTATGGCGAGGGAACTAAATGTTCCGGTAATAGCGTTGTCACAGCTTTCACGAGCCGTTGAGTCAAGACCTGATAAACGCCCTATGCTGTCAGACCTGCGTGAATCGGGAGCGATAGAGCAGGATGCGGATATTGTAATGTTTATATACAGAGATGAATATTACAATCCCGACTCGGAAAGGAAAGGCGTGGCAGAGGTTATTGTGGCGAAGCAGCGAAGCGGACCGACAGGACCGGTGGAGCTTGCATGGTTGTCGCAGTACACGAAATTTGGAAATCTGGAATACCAGAGGTAGAGTGCTGGATAGTGGCTAATGGGACGCTCTGAATGAGGGGGATTATTCCACCTCATGGACGCTTGCGCTCGGAGAAATACGTAGCGGCACATAAGCGTGCACAATACGCCCGCTAAGTGCCGACGCATTTCAACGCCATTCGGTCAGAATAAGTCTCCCTCATTCAGAGCTGTGCTATGGGAGCGGGTCAGTATTAAGTAATGGAATTGTTATGAGCAAATTGTAAGTGTGAGCAACAGTAGTTTTTTGAAACATAATTTATGTTTTATATAAGATTATGGCTTTTTAAACAGTAACAGATTATTTTGTTGATTATAGGAAATGATTATTTTAAAACTCAAGAGAATTTAATCTAAAATGAAAAATTAACCTTGAAATGATTAGGGTTTATTTATATTATATAAGGGTGGGATTTGTTTTTTCCACGCTTATAATAAATGAGATTTTTTTTAATGATTAAAGGTGTTTTAACACAGAAATGGAGGACAGTGAGTAATGGGAACACAGGTAAAATTTGATTATTCATTAACAAATGGTATTGTGTCAGAGGACGAGATCAAGTCTATGGCAAAGATTGCAAATGATGCAAAGGATGTGCTTGTAAGCAAGTCAGGTGCAGGTAATGATTTCCTCGGATGGATTGACCTTCCGGTTGATTATGACAAGGAAGAGTTCGCACGCATTCAGAAAGCAGCAGAGAAGATTAAATCTGATTCAGAGGTTCTTCTTGTAATAGGTATCGGAGGTTCATATCTTGGAGCGAGAGCTGCAATCGAGTTTTTAAGACATGGTTTCTACAACAGCGTTTCTAAGGAAATTCGCAAAACACCTGAGATTTATTATTGTGGAAACAGCCTTAGCGGAACATATCTCTCACAGCTTATTGAAGTTATCGGAGACAGAGATTTCTCTGTAAATATCATCAGTAAGTCAGGAACAACAACAGAGCCTGCAGTTGCTTTCAGAATTTTCAAGGAAATGCTTGAGAAGAAATACGGAAAAGAAGAAGCTGCCAAGAGAATTTATGCTACAACAGACAGGCAAAGGGAGCACTTAAGAACCTTTCAACAGAAGAGGGTTACGAGACATTCGTTGTACCTGATGATGTAGGAGGACGTTTCTCAGTACTTACGGCAGTAGGACTTCTTCCAATCGCAGTAAGCGGTGCAGATATTACAAAACTTATGGAGGGTGCTGCTTCTATGAGAGAAATCTGCTTAAACAAAGACTTTGATGAGAACGAGTCATTAAAATATGCAGCAGTTAGAAATATTCTTCTCCGCAAAGGAAAGAGCGTTGAAATTCTTGGAAACTATGAGCCTGCATTCCATTATGTAGCAGAGTGGTGGAAACAGCTCTTTGGTGAGAGTGAAGGAAAAGACCAGAAAGGTATCTTCCCGGCATCAGTTGACCTTACAACAGACCTTCATTCAATGGGACAGTTCATTCAGGACGGAAGCCGTATCATGTTTGAGACTATCATGGAGCTTGAAAAGCCTTCATACGATATTACTATCCAGGAAGAAGCAGTTGACCTTGACGGACTCAACTATCTTGCAGGCAAGACACTTGACTTCATCAACAAGAGTGCGATGAAAGGAACACAGCTTGCACATACAGACGGAAATGTACCAAACCTTGTAGTAAAAGTACCTGAGCAGAACGAGTTCTATCTCGGACAGCTTTTCTACTTCTATGAGTTTGCCTGCGGTGTCAGCGGATATATTCTCGGAGTAAATCCATTCAACCAGCCGGGTGTAGAAAGCTACAAGAAAAATATGTTCGCATTACTCGGAAAGCCTGGATTTGAGGCTCAGAGAGAAGAACTTATGAAACGTCTTTAATCTTTGGAGATAGAGTGATATTTTAGAGGATTTATAATAAATGAAAACGGAGCTGTTTGTGACAACAGCTCCGTTTTTTTAGTTCATATTGTATAGCTATTGGTTTTATGATGATTTTAATATCTGAAATATCATGCATAAATAACACCTCCTGTTTAACTATAGATTATGATTAGAATATCAAAAATATATAAAATGTCAATGATTTTAACTCGTAAAAAGTAGCATTTCAGCCATAAATGGTAAGTTTATCTTATGGCAAATATTGACATATTTTGTTATAATTTAGGATAACTGGATTTTTAAAATGGCAACAAGCACTTGAGAGGGGAAAAGGAAATATGAAAAAATTTAGTATAAGGCAGTATGTTGCTACACTTGTCGTGTGTTTTCTGGCGATAGCAATATTATCTTTCTGCACGATACAGGCATTTTACAAGAAGTCGGTAAATGATACACTTTCACTTGGAGAGAGTGCGTTGAAACAGCAGAAAGAACAGATGGATGCATATCTTTCAAGAGGGATGGATGCGGTCGAAGTTACGGCGATAAATATCGAGTATATGCTCAGGGAAAATTACAGTAATGACGATATACTCAGTTATCTTAAACAGGAGTCAAAGTATTACAAAGAGGATGTTGATGTAAATTTTACAGGAATTTATGGTGTTATTAATGATGAGTATCTCGATGGAATAGGCTGGCAGCCGCCTAATGATTATGTGCCACAGGACAGAGAGTGGTACAAGGCGGCAGTTAAAGCAGATGGTGAGCCGACTTTTGTTCTGCCATATCTTGATGCACAGACTAACACGATAATGGTTTCGATAAGCCAGCTTTTGGAGGATAAGAAAAGTGTTATATCTCTTGATATTGAACTTGGAACTTTGCAGCAGGAGACACAGGCGATAAAACTTAACGGACAGGGGTATGGTTTTGTGTGTGACCGTTCAGGTCTTGTAATAACACATTCAGAAGAAAAAAATATCGGAAGTGATATATCAAAAGGAGAAATGGCTGCTTTATATAAGAAGATTGTCTCAAAAAAGAACCAGACATTTACTTATAAGATGGGAAAAAAACATATAACAGTATTCTCGACTTCCGTTATGGACGAGTGGTATGCCGTTATGATAATAAATAATGATGTTCTCTATAAAAAAATAAGCAATCTTATTATATATGATGTGGGACTGAGTATTGTACTCTATATGATAATAGTTGTATTTTGCACAATGTCGATGCGTGTGACAAGACGCACTCTCAATGAACTTGATGAGACAAACGATGAACTTCAGGAGATAAATGACAGTGTGCTGCAGGCTTTGGCAAAAACGATTGATGCAAAGGACAAATACACTAAAGGTCATTCCGTCAGAGTCGCAAAGTACAGCAAAATGATAGCGGAAAGAATGGGAAAGACAAAAAAAGAGCAGGATGAGATATACAGAGTTGCACTTTTGCACGATATGGGAAAAATAAGAATACCCGATGCCATTATAAATAAGCCGGGAAAACTTACGGAACAGGAGTTTTCAATGATTAAACTTCATCCCGTGACAGGTTATCATATCTTGAAAGGGATACGCAGGTTTAAGGACTTAGCCATCGGTGCAAAATATCACCATGAGCATTATGACGGGATGGGGTATCCGAGTGGACTTAAAGGAAAAAATATTCCTGAGATAGCAAGGATAATAGCCGTTGCGGACAGTTATGATGCAATGGCATCAAACAGAAGTTACAGAAACGCACTTCCACAGGAGGTAGTCAGAAGTGAGATAGAAAAGGGAAAAGGAACACAGTTTGACCCTGATATAGCAGACATTATGCTTCAGATGATAGACGAGGACAAAGACTATGATATGAAGCAGACGGATGAATTAAAAAGAACGATACTTGTGGTTGACGACCAGAAAATGAACCTTATGCTCGTAAAGGGAATATGCAAGGATGAACCTATGTATAACATACTTACGGCGGAGAGCGGAGAAGATGCGATAGAGATAATGCAAGAAAATGAAATCGACCTTTTACTGCTCGACATAGAAATGCCTGAGATGGACGGGTTTGAGACACTTGCAAAAATCCGTGAATTTTCAGATGTAAAAGTTGCGTTCATAACAGCAACAAGGGATTATGATACGATTGAAAAGGCGAGAAAACTCGGTGTGGAAGATTATCTTACAAAACCGTTTCTGCCTGCCGTATTTTTGGAAACAATTCATGGTATTATTGAATAGAAGAAAGGAAAGAACGAATGATGAAGAAAAGATTTATTGCTGTCATTATGTCGTTTGTTATGTGTGTCTCGCTTGTTTTACCTGTGGGATATGCTGATGTTAAAGCTGATGTAAAGGCTGATGTTAAGGCGGCTGAGATTTTGGATACTGATGTTAGCGAAGCGTCTGACGGCTGCACTCTGCTTGGTGTGTATGGCAGTTACTACAGTCAGGCGATGGAGGCTCTCGATAAGATTAACGAAATCCGTAAGGAGGCGTGCGAGGAGGGGGATGTGCCTGACCCAAGAAATCCTGAGCGTATGCTTACCGCAGACGATTATGTACCGTTGAAGTGGTCGAGAGATTTGGAAAGTGTGGCTAAGATAAGGGCAGTTGAAGCCGGAATAGCATATGCGTTTATGGATTCGGGGCATAACCGTCTCAACGATAAAAATACATTTTCCATAAGTTATAATGGGATTTCCGGAAATGCGGAGGACCTTGCCTACAACGATACGACAGATATGGTTGAGGGTATCATACAATTTTATATGGAGAAACAGTATTGGGTAAAGGATAATCCGACAGGTCAGGAAACAGGACATTATACAAGCATAATAAATCCTAAATATAAATATGTAGGCTGTGGAGATTTCTATTCAAAAGTTGGAAGATTTTCAAATACACTTGCAACGGAATTGTCGGCAAAAGAGGGACTTGATGAGTCTATGCTCGGAGCAAAGAAAGATGTAATGCAGAAAATAGAAGTTGCAGACCAGTACATAAAAGAGTACACGATAGAGGGCGACAGTGAGATAAATACCGATGCTAAGGCAAACTATACGGTGAGGGTAAAAATTCAGAGAAACAATGCTGTGCGAAGTCTGTGGGCACTTGGGATTGACAGTTTTTCATCGTCGGACACAAGTATTGCGACAGTCACCAATGATGGTGTTGTGAACGGAATAAAAAGCGGAACGGTTACGATAACTGCAAAATCAGGCGACAAGGTTGTTGCGACTAAAGAGATAACAGTAAAATGCGCACACAACAAAAAAATTAAAAATTATACACCTGCAACCTGCCAGACAGAGGGAAAGAAATCTTATTACTGTGACATATGCGATTATACGGAGGAAAAGAGTATTCCAAAGAAAGCACATGATTATATTTACGGTGACGAAGAGTCAGACGGGAAGAGAACCGGAGTATGCTCGGTATGTGGTGACAGTGTGCATATAACACCGCCGTCATCGATTAATGTAAAGTGGAATGATGAGTCACATACGGAGAGAGGTTACAGTGAAATACTGCCAATGGATTTAAAGAGAGGCTCAAAAATATACTGCTGGCCTGAAAGTGTTTTAGATGACAGCACTTATAACGATGTAATGATAGAAACGGCAAACAGTGATATTGTGTCAGTTCCGGAGGAAATGACGGTCAATTCATCCGTGAACCGCCTTGAGATAAAAAAGGAGGGAGTCTGCGGTATTAAGATTTATCCTAAATATAACAGTCGAATTGCGAAGAATTATATATTCAGGATAGGAGAGAAAGGAAGCCTTGACATAGCAGATGCGGATGTGACATTGTCGCAGTCGCAGTACACATACAATGGCGGGGAATGTAAGCCTGATGTTACCGTTACAGTCGACGGAGATACCATTCTTGAAAAAGATGTTGATTATACCGTTAATTATGAAAATAATAAAACTGCCGGAACGGCAAGAGCAGTGATAAACGGTAAGGGAATTTTTAAATGCAGTGTAAATAAGGAATTTAACATAGCAAAGGCAACTGATGAAGCACATACAAGTGAAGCGGTCACGGACAGTGCAAAAGCTACGACTTGTACTGAAAACGGATTGACAGAGGGCTCTCACTGCTCAGTCTGTGGGGAAGTCATAACTGCACAAAATATGATTGAAAAAACAGGGCATAATTATGTTGACGGAAAATGCAGCGTATGTGGTGGCATAAGCTATATCGATGACTCAGGTATCCGTTATACATTTGATGAAGATATAAACGGAAACAAAACATTTAAAGCAGGTACGATTCCCGGAAACACATTGAGCGGAGAAGTTGAGATAAAAGCAGAGATGGCAATCGGTGATGTCAAATATCCGGTTGCAGCTATTGAAGCAGGTGCGTTTGAGGGACAAAGCCAGATTACAAAGATAATAGTTCCTGAAAAGGTAGAAAAAGTCGGAACAAAGGCATTTGCAGGCTGCAACAGTATTACTGAGATAAACTTTTATCCGGAGACGGTTCCTGTAATAGAAGATAAAATTTTCGGGGATATGGATACATCAAAGATAACCGTCAATACATTGAGTAATGCCGTGGGATATTATATTATCCGTGAAAAAGAAAATGTAACGGTGCAGAGTGGTTTAAAGAGCAGACATATTCATACAATGCAATATCATGAACCGGTATCGGCAACCTGTGAGGAAACGGGAACAGTCGCATATTACAGTTGCAGCGGATGCGGAAAACTGTTTTGTGATGAGCAGGGAATAGCAGAGCTTAAAGAGAGTGCACTTACAGTGCCCGCATTGGGTCACGCATGGGCGAATGATTACACGATAGACAAACCGGCAACAAAAAATACCGCTGGGGAAAAATCAATTCACTGTATGAGATGTGATGCAAGGACTGATATTCAGACGATACCTGCAACAGGTGGTTCTGATGACCAGAACGGCAGTGACGACAACAGCGGCAATAATAACAACAGTAACAGCAATAATAATAACGGGACAAATGACGGAAATTCATCAGGCAGTAATACTTCCACAAAAAAGAATTATCCGAAAAAAGGCAAAAAAGTTACTGTTAAAGGAATCAGATATAAAGTAACAAGTGTTGTCACAAAGACTAAGAAATTTGAGGTGTCATGCACGGGAAGTTCCTCAAAAAAGATAACAAAATTGTCAATACCTGAATATGTAACAATTTCGGGGATTAAATTTAAAGTGACGGCAATAGACAAAAAGGCTTTTTATAAGTACACGAAGTTAAAGACCGTCACAATAGGAAAAAATGTAAAAACTTTTGGAACACAGGCATTTGCAAAGAGCAGTAAATTAAGTAAGATTACGATAAAAACAACAAAACTTACAAAGAAGAATGTAGGAAAAAATGTATTTGCTGGAATAAAGAAAAAAGCAAAATTTACATATCCTAAGAGTAAAAAGACGGCGTATAAAAAGTTGTTTAAGGCGTAGTAAATAGGAAGGAGTATAGAATAATGGTAAAAATGAAAAAGTATATATCAATGCTTTTGGTGATTGTAATGATATTTGGTGTGCAGCCAGGTACAGTAATAAAAGCAGCAGAGCAGGAAACACTATTAGAATGGACTGTTAAGAGTGTAACCCTTACTCATAAAACTGTTGAGTTTATTGTTGATGGAGTGGAAAGTGCACAGGATGCAGTTGCAGTTGTGACTGACAGAGAAAGCGGCAGTACAGTTTTTGAGGGGGATTTTTCAATAAATTCAGCATCACAGAAAATAAAAATTGATATAACAGACGGCTATCTTAAAGCAGGAAGATATGGTTTTTATGTAAAAAACAGTGAGGGGAAAAAGACACAAACAATAAGTGCATCTTTAAGTAGTCATGATGTATATTTATGGATTTCAGGTAATGCATATCCAAATTGTTATATAGCAAAATTGTCATCAATGTATAGTTTGCCATCTGATTTAAAACTTAAGGTAGCTGCAACGGTTGGATTTCAGACATATGATGGAACTATTGACGCACAGGGAAATGTAAAAATAGAATATCCGGCACAGGTTTTAGGAACTATTATTAAAATAAAAATCAGCGATGAATATGGATGTGAGTATGACAATGAAGATAGCGTAGAAGATGTAAGTTTTTCAAAAAAGGATTTACAGGTGTGGCATAATGGAATTGGGTTATCAAAATATGAAAATAAACTTAAAGACACTGAACGAATCGGGGTTAAAGTTGATGGACAGATTTATTATAGTGAGTATGGTGCAGGGGCAAATGATACAGGCAGTTATAAGGAAAGATTGATAGTATCTTATCCTGATACAGAATCAAAAGAAGTTACTGTATGGTATGAGAGTAAATATGGAAGTAAATCGAAAGAAGAAACACTTTCTGTAGAAGATTGTAAATTAAGTGATTGCATTTATTCAATATCAGCATATCAGTACAGAGCAAAAGGTAAAGTTACTGCAAATACTTTGGGACAGATTCCAAGCCAGGTAAAAACGACAATAGACGGAAAAAATTATATTGCTGATGTCAGTACAAGCGGTGCATTTACAATAGAATATCCGGCACAGGAAAATTATAAAGATATTACATTTGAGTTTTATGACAAGCATAATTGTTCATGCAAAGATACAGTTAGTGTGTACGATAATTTAGCAGAAAGGGAACCGGATATATCAAAAGGAAATGTTTTACCAACTATCACTTCAATGCAAGAGGAGATGGAAGATATAAGACTTGTGGCTGAAATCAACGGAGAAAAATATTATGGTGAATATGGTCAGAAATTTGTAGAATATCCATATCAGGCTCCAGGGACAAAGATTAATCTGTGGTTAGAAGACAGTAATTTATGTATTTCAACCACAGTGACGGCAGAAGTGTTTGGCGGAGCATATAAGATAGAGCAGAATGCCCGTACGGGAAAAATATCCGGAACAGTACATACAGGTGGATATATATCTTATAAAGCGGATATTAAAGAAATGTATGTTTTAATAAAGGGAAAGAAGTACGAATGTACATTAGAAAAACAAAATAAAACCAATGACAATTATGATGAATATGAAGATAAAGATTTATATTATTATTTTTCAGCAAAATATCCTAAGCAGAAAATAGGTACTGAAATAGAAATATGTCTTATTGATAGTAATCAGATAACATACAGTAAGAG
>JBNMLR010000003.1:0-22973 GCA_050874945.1 Butyribacter sp.
GCCTTAAGCAGTATGAGATAAATTCTTTATATGCCAATTCAAATATATCTGATATACTTGAAAAAGAGAATTTTGACACTTTCAATCCGGACTTTTATGACAACAGTCATATTATAGAAAATTTATCATTAACCGCGCGTGAAAATATCCTCAGGGTCAGGGATGTATGTCTTGACTTTGTTAAACATTTTGACACGGCATATGATAATCTCATCTTTTATGGTGAAACCGGTGTCGGAAAGACTTTTCTCACACACTGCATAGCAAAAGAGCTTTTGGACACCTCACATACTGTTGTGTACTTGACTTCTTTGCAGCTTTTTGATATTTTAGAAAAAAATAAGTTCTATAAGACTGATGAGTATATTAACAACGAACAAGTCTCATACATTCTAAACTGTGAACTGCTTATCATTGATGATCTGGGCACAGAACTGGCAAACAGCTTTACAACTTCCCAGTTGTATTATTTTATAGAAGAAAGACACATGAAACAGAAATCAACAATTATATCAACAAATCTCTCATTTCAGGAATTGAGAGAACGATACAGTGAGCGTATCTTTTCACGTTTTACCGGATATTATAATTTTTATATGATAGCCGGTGACGATATACGCATTAAGATTGCTATCTCTTAACCTGGGAAAATTATTTATTTCCCTTTATCCAAATACATTATGGAGGACAAACTATTATGAAACGACATGACAAATTAGCTGAAACAATCCCTTATGGCACTCTCGGTATTCTTGCACTCGAGAGCAGCAGGGACATGGGAAAAAGAGTCAATGACTATATTGTTGACTGGAGAAATGACAGGGCACAAAATCATGCTACTGCGGCTTCTTTTGCAGGCTACAACAGAGACTCATTTATCATTGATTCAGCGTGCCCAAGATTTGGTTCCGGCGAAGCAAAAGGTATTATCAGAGAATCAGTCAGAGGTCAGGATCTTTATATCTTAGTAGATGTATGTAACTACAACCTGACTTACACCGTGTGTGGTCAGACAAATCATATGTCTCCTGATGACCATTATCAGGATCTTAAGCGTATTATCGCCGCTGTCGGTGGCAAAGCAAGACGAATCACTGTTATTATGCCTTTCTTATATGAGAGCCGCCAGCACAGAAGAAGTGCACGCGAATCACTCGATTGTGCTCTTGCACTTCAGGAACTTACACAGATGGGTGTTGAGAGTATCATCACATTTGATGCACACGACCCTCGTGTTCAGAATGCTATTCCTTTAAAGAGTTTTGAAACGGTTCAGCCGACATACCAGTTTATAAAAGCTCTCCTTAAAAATGTGGACGACCTCAAGATTGATACCGATCACCTTATGGTTATCAGTCCTGACGAAGGTGCCATGGGACGTGCCGTTTATTATGCAAATGTCCTCGGTATCGACGTAGGAATGTTCTATAAACGCCGTGATTACAGCAAAATCGTCGATGGAAGAAACCCTATCATAGCACATGAATTTTTAGGTTCAGACCTTGAGGGAAAAGATGTCATTATTATCGATGATATGATTTCATCAGGCGAAAGCATGATAGATGTTGCCACAGAGTTAAAGAGAAGAAAAGCTAACCGTATATTTGTGGCTGCTACATTTGGTCTTTTCACAAACGGAATGGAAAAATTTGATGAAGCTCACGAAAAAGGACTTATCGACAAAGTTCTTACTACAAATCTTGTATATCAGCCTGAAGAGGTTCTCAAGAGAGATTACTATATCAATGTAGATATGAGCAAATATGTTGCTCTCCTTATTGACACACTCAATCATGACCAGTCAATAAGCGATCTCTTAAACCCTACCGAAAGAATACAGGCTGTTCTTAAGAAATACGGACAGATTTAATCATACTCATATATTTTAAATGTTCAGCATACAACACTGATACAAGTAAAATACAGAAAATTTTATTACTTTAAAATAACACTTTTTAAAAACACCGACAAAAAATATGCTTTCTGTCGGTGTTTTTTTAGATTTTGTTTAGATTTAAGGGCTTATTTTCACAATCACTTCATAAATGAAACACAAAACAAACACAATTAGCATATATAATGTACTCATAAACATAAATGAAGCGGGTGAGCAAAACAAAAGTAGGAATTTAAACATACAGTGATTCTTATTTTTGTCACCTGTTTCGACAACAACTAAATTAGCTTATTGACTTATGTTTGAGATAGATTCTTTTTCATTTTTTTCATTTGGGTCTGTGATAGCTCCCTCTATCGCAGACCAACTCCTTTTTGTACCGTACTTAATCAACAATTAAGTACACATTTTTTACATTATTTTTTGAACCGTCAGTTTTTCTGATAGTTCAATCCTCTTTTTTCTTTAAAGACAGTAAAAGCCTTATCGCTACTGATAAGGCTTTTACTGTTTTTTGTTTGTATTTTACATAGACTGATTTTAAATCACTGCTTTATATTTAATGTCTACTCTTTTATATCTACTGCTTTATATCTACTTTTTATGCCTACTCTTTTCTGAACTTTTCAACCGACTGCATCATTTCATTAGCGGCCGCATTAACATTTACCGACATACTGCTGACATTCTTCACTACTTTAAGGACTTCCTCTCCGGCTTCCATTGTCTCTTTTACATTTTCCATATTCTTGTTTGCCGCCGTATTAAGTCCGTTAATATCCTCAGCTATATATGTAGTCTCACCCTCCAGTCTCTCCGTGGCTTCTCTGATGTTTGCGACACCTTTTGCGACAAGACTTATACGGTCTTTTACCTTTTCAAATATCTTTCTGGTATTGTTCATATCATCAGACTGTCTGTTTATCGCATTCTGAACCATTTCCATCGTCTCTACTGTTCTCTCTGAATTTTGTCCGAGGTTCATTATCATTTTTTCTATGTCGGCAGATGCCGCATTACTCTGTTCAGCGAGTTTGCTTATCTCAACAGCTACAACGGCAAAGCCTTTTCCGCTCTCACCTGCTCTCGCCGCTTCTATGGACGCATTTAAACTCAAAAGATTTGTCTCCTCCGCAATGGACGCTATAAGATTTACTGCTTCTTTTATCTTATCAACAGAAATATCAGTCTCACTCGTCTGCTTTCTTATCCTCTCTATCGCGTCAAGAACTTCTTCGTTTGAATTGTAAAGATTTTTAAGGCTGTTATCAACATCCCTGCCCGAGCCGAGCATATCATCCGCTGCATCTGAAAGTCCGTCTACTTCGTCACCTGTCTGTTTGAGCATCCTGTTGATATTATTGACATTGTCATCGACACCCGCCGTAACATCTGCCTGATTTTTGGCACTTTCAAGCACACTCTTAAGATTTTCACTTATTGAGTCCATAGCGTCGCTTGCCTGCCGTGCAATATTGCTCATGTCTTTAGATGCAACATCAAGACTAAGCGTATTATCCGATATTGCTCCTATCATATTGTCAAGACTTTCACGAAGACTTTTCGTACCTGCTGAAAGTTTGCCTACTTCATCTTTTCTGCCTAGATTTTTCTTGTTTATGCTTACATTTAAGTTTCCTGATGCCATCTTTTGTACGACAAGTACACTGTCCTCTATCGCCGATGCTATTCCCTTTGAGGCAAGCACACTGACAACTATCGTTAAAATAAGAACTATACCCAATATGAAGAACAATAATCCACTAACGAGATTGGTCGTCTTGTCAACCGTTCTTACCGGCATACCTGCAAATATCATTCCGATTATATCATCACTGTTGTTCTGTTTTACCGGTATGTAATAGCCGTAATACATAGTCCCCTCTACACTGACACGGCTCGTAAATACATCCTGTCCTCCCTCAAGGACATTTTTCTTGAGATAATCTCCTGCTTTAGAGCCGAGAATATAATCACCTTTTTTATCTTTAAGGGAAGTTACAAGCCTTTTATCACCATAGAAAAATGTGAGACTGCTTCCCGTTTTCTCGCTCATTTCCGTAACCAGCTTTTGAGAAAGAGATACATTGTATGTACCTTTCCATATCTCGCCGTCATCATTTTGGAAATACTCGCCTGAATTTTGATTGTAGGCTGCACTCAAAGCCTCAGCCGTCGCCTTAAGTTCATTTTTGGTCTTGTCAAGCAATGTATTTTTTATAACGGTATTGTTTATCACGATTACGGCTATACATACCACAAGAACCGGCAAAAGAGACACAAATAAAATCTTGTATTTTAATTTCCAGTTTTCAAATATCCTCATAACGACATACCCCCTGTCTATTTCCAGTTTATCAATGATACATTATGATAATACCAGTTTATCTTTCCTGTTATAGTGGCATCATCAAGTGTCTTTCCCTCTTTTCCTACAGTCTTTCCCTTATTTGTCTTTAATGCCCCGTCAAACACTCCAAACTTTCCTGAAATAATATTTTCCTTTGCTTCTTTTATCTTGTCCGCCGTATCCCCCTCACAAAGTGATGACAACTCCGTAAGGCTTACAAGACTTTCTTTCATTCCTCCATAATAATTTTCACCGTCATATGAAGCATTTATGATACTGCTTATATATGATGTATAATAGGCACTCCAGTTCCAGATAACGGATGTGAGTGTTGCTTTCGGTGTCTCCTTACTCATATCTGAATTGTAACCTATCGCCCATGTACCATTGTCCTGTGAAGCCTCCTGCGGTGCAGTCGTATCACAATGCTGTGCCAGCACATCACAACCCGCTGCTATAAGTGCATCAGACGCTTTCTTTTCATCGTCCGGTGAGTACCATGAATTTGTCACGGCAACTTTTATCTTTGCACTCTTATTTACCGACTCAACACCTATCGCAAACGCATCGACACCTCCGGTACACTCGCTGTTATCCGTTCCCATAGCAGAAACATAACCTATCTTATTTGTCTTTGTCTTAAGCCCTGCAACTATTCCTGATAAATATCTCGCCTGATAAATTCTTCCGAAATAATTTGTAAAGTTTTTCCCATTGCTCATATAACCTGTTGCGTGTGCAAAATATATATCAGGATATTTCTTTGCAAATTCTTCAGTCTGCTTCATATAACCCCAGCTCGTAGTAAAGATTACATTACATTTTTTATCAACACAATCCTGCAAAGCTGCTTTTATGGCTTTCTCATCACTGTCACTTACACTTTCTTTTCGTACTATCTGATCATCCGACAGACCGATATTGTTCGCCATACCCTGAATCCCTATCTCATGTGCATATGTATAACCCGAAGTCTCCGATGCACTTCCTATATAAAGAACCCCTATCTTTAAATCTTCTTTAGAAATAGTCTTCATTCCGGCTTTGTTCGTATCAGCAGCTTTATCTGCCGTATCTGAATTCTGTGATACATCTGTCTTTTCGCTGGTATCGTTCGTTACCATGTCGACGATTTCCCCTCCGGTTCCACAGGCTGTCAGCGAAAACACCATGCAGAGCGTCATCAAAAGTGATAAAATTTTCTTTTTCATAATACTCCTCATTTCTTCATATAATTTTGCATACTTTTACACAAAACAAAGTATTTTTTATACATATTTTACCATAATGCGACATAAAAACAAAGAAAATAATCAAAATATTTTCATTTTTTCTTTGAATTGTCGAAATATGACGATAATTCTATAAATAGTCAGACTATTCTTTTTCCTAAATCTTCACATAAAACAGTCATTTGCAATTTGCTCCACTGCCTGCTCACATAAATTTTACAAAAATTATATTTGCCCTATTGAAATCAATGTGCTATTCTTATAAGTAACTTATGAGCAGATTTTAAAGGGGGGATTTAATATGTGTTTTAATAAAAAGCAATGCAGATATGCAGGTTTACTTATTACATTATGCATAATCCTGTCCTGCTTTGGTTTATACACATCGACCATATCCACACCTTTTATTGAGCAATCCGTATCTGTTCATTCTGAAGAATCAATAAATAATTTATCCATAACATCTTCCGGCGAAGATATATGCACCCCTGAGATGCTTGGCAGACAGGAACTTATATCGCGTTCTGAGATTTCTCATAAAGCACGAAGTTTTTCAAATACCTACAAGACGCTGCTGCATTTAGCAAACATATCTGACCCGATACATATTCCTCCGTATCAAAGTCTCTCTGAATGTATTTCAGTTTCTTGTGAACCGAGGTCAACAGCCTTTATCATTGACTACATACATATGAAGGATGGAAAAAAGAAAATCTAACATAGCTTTTATCATAATGTACGGCAAAAAATAATAAGCCACCGTACTAACAAATATCAGGAGGAAAAAAGTTATGTTACGAATCATTTTGGTTATTATCGGTATATTATTCATTGTTGGTCTTACCGCATTTGGATTGTGGTTTTCGGGCAGCGATGTTGATGCTACCGGCGAACATGGCGATGATATGATAAATAAAAGCACTGAAAAGTAAATCGGCTAATTGAAAGGAGCTACTCATCATGAGAAAAACTAAGATTATTTGTACCATTGGTCCGGCAAGCGAAAGCGAAGAGACATTAAAACAAATGTGCATGGCAGGAATGAATGTTGCGAGACTGAATTTCTCGCACGGTACACATCCTGAGCATCAGCAGAAAATAGACAGAATAAAGAAAGTACGCGAAGAATTAAATCTTCCTATTGCCATAATGCTTGATACTAAGGGTCCTGAATACAGAATTCGTACATTTGAAAATCATAAAGTCACTTTGAAAGACGGTGACACCTTTACATTTACTACTGACGAAGTTGAGGGAAACAATGAGCGTGTATCAGTCAGTTACAAAAATCTCATAAATGAACTGAAAATCGGTGACACCATACTTGTAAACAATGGATTACTTATTTTTGAGGTTGTTAAACTTAAAGGAAATGATGCCATATGTAAAGTAAAAGTCGGCGGAGAAATGTCCGACCGCAAGAGCATGAATTTTCCTAATCATGTGATGACAGGGCCTTATCTGAGCGAACAGGACAAAAAAGATTTGCTTTTTGGTATTAAAAATGAGGTTGATTTTGTCGCAGCATCATTTGTTTCAACAAAACAGGATCTACTCGACATTAGAAACTTCTTAAATGAAAACGGCGGTTCAGATATTGATATAATCGCTAAGATCGAAAACCGTTCAGGTGTCGAAAACATCGAAGAACTTTGCGAGATTGCTGACGGAATCATGGTGGCAAGAGGTGACTTAGGTGTGGAAATTCCTTTTGTTGAAGTTCCAGCCATTCAGAAATACCTTATCAAAAAATGCAGACTTCTCGGAAAGAGAGTCATAACTGCAACTGAGATGCTTGAATCAATGATACAGAATCCCCGCCCTACGAGAGCAGAAATCTCTGACGTTGCAAACGCAGTCTATGATGGTTCATCGGCAATAATGCTTTCGGGTGAGTCGGCTTCAGGAAAATATCCTGTCGCTGCCGTTAAAAACATGGCAGAAATCGCATTATATACAGAGAAAAACATTGACTATGCGAAACGCTTCAGAACTACTGAGTACAGAATAAAAGATAATACTGATGCCATATCGCACGCTACCTGTGCAATGGCAATCGACACAAACGCAAAAGGTATTGTCATAAGTTCACTCTCAGGAAATACGGTCCGCATGGTAAGCCGTTTCCGCTGCCCTGTTGACATAATCGGCATGACAACATCCGTAAAGGCATGGAGAAAATTAAATCTGAGTTGGGGGGTAACTCCTGTTCTCAGCGAGGAATTCAACTCTGTTGATGTCATGTTCTATCACGCAATGAATCACGCAAAGAAAATATTTAACTTAAACAAAGGTGACAATGTTGTCCTTACCGGCGGTCAGGTGAGCGGTGTATCAGGAAAAACAAACACTATTCGCGTAGAACCCGTTTCAAAATAACCTTATAAGTGGTATTCATGATGAATAAATATTCATCATGTAAATTATGCTTATATTTTTATATCAAAACCAATAAAACATTATTCTGTATGGATATTTTGCATACTGTTCCACACAGAATAAAAACAGAGAACAGCCGGATTCGATAAAATCGAACCCGGCTGTTTTTGTTTTATGCAATATTTTGGCTTTCACTGATTGCTAATGAACGCAGTCGCTTTGCACCTGTCAGTGTGAATTTTTAACTTCCACTGATATAAGCATCACTCCTACTTACGCATTTATTTTACTTAGCAAGCGTCTTAATCTTTAAAGAACCAGACCATTTTCCAACGAGATATTTTGTTCCTGCATCAGTCTTTACTGCTGCCTTGTGTCTCTGTCTAAAATAATATGTAGTGTTAGGTTTAAGTCCCTTAATCATAATATATCTTTTAAATTTTTCAGGATTTCCACCTGCTTTAGTAATTATTTTGGCATTTTTGAATGTCTTATTTGAAGAATACTGTAATTCATACTTTGCGCAGTCTGTATAATAATTTATTAGCTTTGCTGAATTTTTTGTTACCAGTTTTTTTGGCATATATTTTTTCTTCTTTTTATTATAGTAATAAGTTTCCTCTACCATCGGTTTTATTATTTTTTCCGGAACTGCCTGAAGTGTCATACGAGCTGTATCACTCACTTTGCTTGATGCTCCATAAACAAAAATATCTATCGTTTTTCTATTCTTAAAATATGAACTTTTTACCTTATAATAATTCGTGTCAATATCCGTGTCATCTATAAGTGCATAGTTTTTACTGCCTGCTATTTGTGACTTTGCTGCAAGAACAAAATCATCCCATGATGTTACAATTCCTACTTTATATGTCGAACTGTTATAAAGGTCGTCCCAGCCAACAACATATTGATTATTAACAATATCTTTTATGTGCAGGTTTGTAACCTTAGTTCCGCCACTTACGGCTGTAGACTTTGAAAAGTTTGCACTCTTAACATATGCCTTTTTATTATTAAACCATATAGTTGTCCATGTATCATCCGTCTCATCAGTGAAATATTCGACCGTAGCGTCATTTTCAAATGCACCAAGAACGGTACTTGTCGTGCTCTTTTCCTCATAGACATTAAGCTCTTTACCGGTAGCAAGTTTATAAACCTTGCCCTCCTTAGTTCCATTTGGAACTTTCGTATCTTTATTATAGAGATTAATATATTTCGCATTCACATAATAATAACCTGACTTTTTATATGTCATATAATTTACATCATTTTTACCGTTGAAATATATCTTATAATATTTTGCTGTATCACCTTTTGTCCTAGATTCTATCGGCTCTGTAGATACAACCTGAAGTTTTGTGTTAATCGGTACACGATATGAATCACCCCATGACGGTATTCCGTTAAAAAGTTTTATACCGACAAAATCCTTTGTTGTCTTGCCCTCTGCTTTAATGGTAACTTTCTCGCCATCCTTAGGTGTAGTGCTCTCATAACGCCCCATATCAAGCCATACCTGTTCTCTCTTTACACGGTAAAATCCCGGACGGTGTGCCGTCTGCACAAGATAAGTTTTGCATGACTGAAAGTCCGTAAGATTTTTATACGGTGTATATCCGTCACTCCACACGATAACCCACTGGTCATCATAAGCAAGCACTTTAAATTTTGCAGTTTCATACTCTAAAAAAGCTGCATTTGAGTTGTAATCACTTATCCAGCTTATTCCTCCACCGACTACATTCCCACTGCCGTTCCAGATATACTTAACAGTCTGGTTATTGTCCTGTGGCAGATATTTGGCTTTTATCGTTTTTCCCTGAATCTTCGTGCCCTCCGGTACTGAATAAATCGTCTGCGTGCTTCCTATCTTTGCAACATTATCCGTGCCGACAAGATAAGCCTCACCCTTTACCGTAAAAGTATTTGTATCAAGATACTGCTTGTTAAACTGAGACATTGATGTGTCATAAGCCTTAGCTTCAACCCTCTGTGATGGTATATATCCTGCACCAAGTGATACTGCCATGCAAAGTACAAGTACAAGACTGCAAATTCTTCTCCATCCGTTGATAAATACAACTTTTTTCTTTTTTTCATTCTTTTTTAAATTGTGTTTCATAAGCATTTTCCTCCCTCTGTCAAACGGATTTTTGCAATCCGCTGTGCCACTTGCTCATAATACTATTAGCTGCTATCTCAGCATATCAGAATGGACTTATCCCCCTCCTGATACAAGGAAGTCCTCACCCTCGCTTATTGCTCTGCACAATAGAAGCGTGATATTTCCCTGATAGTATTTTAAATTATACCAATTTTCATATACCCATACAAGCAAGTAAGCTGTCATTTTTCACCACTTACCAACAAAAATCTACCACTTACCAAAATCCTATTTACATAAAAACTCCCATATGTTTTAATCTTATCATGAAAGTGATAATGATAAAGATATTTGCAAAACTATCATATACCTTTATTAAATTGAGCAAATATAACAAATTTTGCAAGTACTAAAAAGGGAGAATGAAAAACTTGAAAATATTATTGGAAATGACGGATGAGGGCGAACCTGAAATTATTATCAGATGCCATAAACTCACCCCGGATATTATCAGGCTGCAACAGATGCTTAGCGGCTTTGATGCCGGAAACAGCAGTTCAAATCAGATGATTTTTTACAAAGGCGATACCGAGTATTACATGAACTTAAATGAAATATTATTTTTTCAGACAGAAAGCTCTGTTATATATGCACACACGGCTGATGATGCATACGAAACAAAATACAAACTTTATGAACTTGAAGAAATCCTCCCGGCAGCCTTTGTGAGAATATCGAAATCAGCCATCGTAAACATCAATCTTATCTACTCAATACAGAGAAACCTTGCATCATCAAGTGTTATCTCTTTTAACAATACCCACAAAGAAATATATGTGTCGAGAGCATATTATAAAATGCTGAAAAATAAAATGGAGGAGAGAAGATTTCACAGACCATAAAATAATTCATATTTCAAAAAGCGATGGAAATGCATCAATCAATAACAGCAGTTACGATAAAATATATTTTAACTCGAATGTCACAACGCAAAAAACAACTTTACATAATTTTAGTGCCGTATCAGGCACGGAAAAGAGGTTAATCATGAACAGAAACAAAAATTCAATTTTTTGGGGGCTTATGCTTATCGCGATAGCCTGCTATCTTATCTTATGCCAGCTTCATATTGTCACACTTGCAATAAGCATCACCAAACTTATATTAGGTGTTATTTTTGTCGGAACAGCGATAAACTCAATAATAGAAAGAAGTTTCGCAGGTTTCTTCTTCTCACTCGCATTTTTATGGATAATATTTGACAGTGTACTCAAATTACCTGCCGTATCAACATCGGTAATTCTAATGGTAGCTTTACTGCTCACAATAGGTTTCTCACTGCTGTTTCCAAGAAAACATTTTAACCATAAATATTCAAACCAGAATAAACGCACAGAATGGGATGATTATGATGACCCTGACAAAGTCGGAAAACATCAGACAGTTTTTAATGAAGATACAAATGACACTTTCTATGGAAGTAACCGCTTTGGAGCATCAGCTAAATATATAAATACCGGTGATTTTAAAAAGGCTGACCTCGACTGCTCATTCGGAGAACTCAAAGTCTACTTTGACAGTGCAAAGATAATATCCGAGTCTGCTGAAATCCATGTCAGACAGAGTTTTGGTTCTACACAGCTTTTCATTCCAAAAGAATGGCAGATTATACCGAAAGCTTCGGTCTTTGCAGGTGCTATAGAAGAACGAAATCGCAATAAAAGTACAGGTTCACCTGTTGTTTATCTGACAGGAGAAGTTAAATGCGGCAGCGTGATAATTACTTATGTATAAAGTGTATAAAAGAGCAAGTCTTTCGGCTTGCTCTTAAAAAATGTCAACGGCATTTTTTCCCAATGCGTAAATTCCACTTCAAGTCCATATGGCTTGCTCCTTGTGTATAAATTTCATTACAAAACCTTAATGCCCGCTCTCTGAAAAATGCCGTTGGCATAATTTATTAATCTATAATAGTCACCACCCTGAGTTTTATAATACTCTCACTGTAATTTGTCAATCCATAATAATCTGTACCATAATCTTTAAGATAAAACTTATATGAATTTCCACATTCTATCTTTGTCATATTTTCCACAAGACTTATTAATGTATCTTTTCTTCCACCAAGTGTTTTTATATAAATAATCTCTGACTTTTCTTTTCCTTTTTCAACTCTGTCAGCTTTTACTTTCCATATAGTATATAAATTATCCTCAATAACTTCATATGAGTAGTCTATAACCTCACCTGTTACCACAACATCGGATGCTTTTTTTAATTCCTTTTCCGTTCCATATATCTTTTCATCCGCAGTCATACGCTGGACAGATGCCGTATCTGCTAAAGCAAGCACATCCTTTCTGTTGATGCCGCCATATTTATATATAGAAGATTTTTTTAATGCCATTGCAGACTGTGTTGTATTTACAAAGCCATAATCACCATTTCCATAATCTTTCAATGCAAATACATATGACTCTCCTACATTTATGTCAGCCGCACCCGATAATATATTATCTCTGCCATCTATTTTTCCACCAAGTCTTTTTGCATATATCGTACTGCTGCAATCACCCTTATATTTATCTTTAATTTCAATCTTATATATCGTATATGGCATTTTCTCTTTATCCGTACCTGTTTCAAGCATTTTTGTTTCCTGTGCAGCAACAGTTCCGGAAACAAGTATATCCGCCGCCTTTACAAATTTTGAAGCCTTATTGTACTCAGGTTCATCTACACTTATATAATTTACGGTATCGTCAGTCATACTATCTGATATATCATAAGAAATTTTACTGCTGTATTTTCTTTTTACATTTGAAACATCGAAAACCTGTGGCTCATATATTTTATTTCTGTCTCGTCCATGATTCATAAGAGACATATCATATCCCGCCGGAGAGTCAACCGGATTGTCCGCAAGCCAGTATAAATGCCCTATTTCATGAGCAACCGTACTCTGGGCAAATCTGTTGAAATTGGAAGCATCACCTGATATTGTTCTATGATTTATCTTTATACCGGCTTTGCTTATATAACCATTATCTATCTGCAATATTTGCGTAAGACCATACCAGCTGTCGGCATAAGAATCAACTTCAAAAGTGCTTACAGGATTTGCCGACTGGTCTACCTTAACTCCTGCACCTGAATTATTCCATGCTTTTATTGCATTTTTAATAATCGTTGCCCATTTGTCACTAAAACCACTCACTTCTGACACAGTAGCATTTTTGCTTTGCAAACCATAATCAATATATACGGCGGCTTTTGAAATCGGTGCACTTTGAAGCGAAAGCACTGCGACCATTGCATATGCTACAATTTTTTTTCTAATCTTCATCATATAATCTCCTCCCTTTTTAACATTTAAAATACGCTACATTGTTCTTACAATTACATCTTACCACATTAAAAGCTTCTTGTGTGAAATCATGTCTAAATGGTCGTATTTTATGCTTAAATGGTTATATCTTAATGAATTTTATCAATTTATCGGTATTTTTACCACTGCTTTTACTATATTTTTATCCTGTGTTATTGAAAAAGTACCACTAAGTTTTTTAACATTTTCTTTCACACTGCTTATTCCAATGCCATGTACTTTAGACTCTTTCTTGCTACTCTTCTCAAAGTCAATTTTGTCGCAACACACACCATTAAATACTTTTATATTTAAACTTTCAAATATATACGAAATATTAATTTCAAAATATTTTTCTTCTGTCTGTGCTGATGCTCTTATTGCATTGTCCAATAGATTACCCAAAATCGAAGCTATTAGTAAATTATCAATTTGTAATCCCTGTGGAATATTAATATTATATATCGGATGTATGCCTTGCCCCTGTGCATACATTAGTTTTGAATTTACTATCGCATCTATTCCAACATATCCACTTTCAACATATACTGACTGTCTTTTTAATTCACCTATCTCTTTATTCACAATCTCTGCTATCTGCTTATACTGCTCTTTCTCCAATAATTTTCTCATATATATAAGCTGGTTTTTATAATCATGTAGTCTTTTTCTCCACATATCAAAAGTTGTCCGTTCCTGTTCCAATGAGTTATACAAAATTTTACTATGTAATGCCACAAGTAGCAATTCTTCATCTTTGTTCCGATTATCTTCAAACATAAATATACTAAAAATTACTAAAATATACATAACTGTTAGTATTCCCAACATAACTAATTGTAATAAAGAAACTCTGTCTTTTTTAAGACAATCACTACAAATATACATTGCCAACATTATTATTACTGATGACAAAAGTGTTATTATTACTGCACTTCCTCGCCGTAATGTCCTTATATTTTTAAAACATATTTTCATTCCGAACGCTAAAATAGCTTTAGATAATAATGACAATAAAATACCGACAATACGGTATTTTGTTTCCACAAAAAAAATGCTAAGCGGTTTTTGAAAAGCAAATGCCCCAATATATGATATTATATGTTCTAAAAACACCATAGACAGCATATCTACTATCTTTGCCAGAATTATTCTGTCATACTTTTTTCTATATGTAAAACACAATCCGATAAAGCTTATTGACTGTGCTATCAGAAATTTATTTACCGAAAAAATGGCAGCTCTATCCGCAAAGATTACAAATATAAACTGACTTATCACTGTCAATCCTGCAATTTTCTTTTCTCTCTTATCAAACCTTTCTCCCATAAAAGCACTTACAAATACAATCGAAAAAAATGGCTCCATCAAAGATGAAACCAAGTTTAATAAATCACACCAATTATTTATAGTCATCGTCTATCCCCCCAATAATCCATCACAATCTTTTCAACTTCTGTCTTTTTTCGTCTTGATATTTGAAATATTTTATCCTGCTCAAGACCTATATCTCCTTTACTCATAAATCTTATATGCCTTAATCCCACTACACACCCACTATTTACCTGAACAAATGCGTCATCTTTTTCTTATACTATTTTTCTTAGTTCTTTAATTTTATATTTTGTAAAAAAAACACCCCCGTCTGCCAGATACACATTGCATCTTCTGTTTTCCATCTGATAATACAATATTTCACTTGTTTTAATATGATAATTTCCGTCAATCGCCTTTATCAGAATATATTCATTCTTTTTTGTATCAACATTTTTGCAGGCAGCAATAAGAGCATACAATAATTCTTCCTTTATAAATTCTTTTCTTATGTATCTAAGAGGTGCAAATTCAAATGAACTGTAAACATATTCATCATGTCCTGTAAGAAAGATAATTACAATATCCAGCTTATTTTGCCTTATGTATTTTGCTATATCAAAACCTGACATCTTAGGCATATCTACATCAACTATCAGTATATCACTCTCAATTTCACAATTATTTATTCTTTCCATCAGATAATCCGTATCAGTATATGTTATCACTTCTACAGGATATGGCAGTCTTGTTTTTATTCTCTCTATTTCATCTTGCGTTCTTTGTAGACTTTCAACTTCATCATCACAAAGTATTATATTAATCATTACTTTTCCTCTTTTACACTTAAATTTAAAATTTCTATCAATTTTTGAATTATAAACATAAACAACACACATATATTAAATATTACCGCCCATGCCACACTTTTAATTTTAAAATAAATCCCCATAAATATTAAAGCAATATCAACAATTATCATAATATTTACAATTTTTTTATTATAATTTTTATCTTTTAAAGCTGGCATGAACAGACAGAATATTGACATTATAAACCACATAAGAAATATTCTATTTTCATACAACTCATATATTTTACATCCCAAAAACATAATTGCCAAATACATACTTATTGATACCGTCATACACACATATCTATTTTTAAAATGAAAACCGCCCAAATTTCTTCTAAGCATTACAAAAAATATAATAAACATAATAAAACTCTGAATATTATGAGTAAATATACTTACGAGAAATGTTATCATAAGCAGCATTGCATTATACAATATAACTTGTATTGCATATTCATATACATCTCTTTTCTTATAATCCATGAGCAGTTTGTTCCTGTACGCCCAAATAACAAAATCATCAACCAAATATTCAATCATAATAACCCTCATTTCTGAATAATTTCTTGCTAGATAAATACCATATAAATTATTTATTCCTGTTAAAAAATAAACAATGGTAAATCTCTATAGCCTCTTATTTATTGGATATTATATTACATTTACATGATGATTTGTAAAATCATGCTTAAATGGTCGATTTTAATGCCTAAATGGTTATTTCCATCTTCTAACATCCATCTGTCATAACTTATTACAGTTCAAGAAATATTCCAACTAATTTTTTGTTCTCAAAAAATCGTCCATATCTCTGTTAAGTAACTCAAACTGCTTTGCCGTTTCTTTATTATCAGATTTAAAAGAAAGCATCTTTTTAAGATAACCCTGCTCTTTCACAATCTTAAAACTCTCATTATAAACAAGTTCAAATACAAGTGCCGCATGACCCACAAGATTATCTATAGGTGTCTTTTTCAGACTTCTAAGTACGGCATGATGCTCCATAAATGCCGTCATAACCTCAGCAGTCACCTCCGAGTTTTTAAGTTCTTCTGTTGTTACATCATAAATAACTTCAAGCTTAACATCATAATTTACTTTTAATATATCTATCTTATCTGCATCTCTTATAATATTGCAAAACATCACCACCCTCTCAGACAGTCCGTCCTCAATACGATATGCACTGTGATTAAAAATCGCAGTTTTTAATATGTCAGGTTCATTAGCATCCATTTTATCAATAAATTCCCATATAAGTCCCTCGTCAAACAAAAGTTTGACACCATAGTGTGCATGGTCGATAGAATCGGCATCGGAAAAAGTCCCGTAATTTTTTAACTGCTCAAACCTGCCTATATCATGCAGCATACCGATAAGCCATGCAAGGTCTGTATCGGCTTTATCAAGTCCAAGTGATATTGCAATCCTCTCACTAAGAGCCGCCACCCTGTAAGTGTGGTCAACCTTAAGTTTAATCTTCTCATCGCTCGTATCATAATTATCCGTATATCTTTTAAAAGTATCCTCAACCTTTTTTCTGTCAATGTTCATTATAATATCCTCCCATATTATATTTTAGTATTCTATAAATATTTGTGTAACTATTATAATTCCAGATATTGTGCAACTATAACAAATAGTATTAGCAGCGCACTTCTGTCACCGTCAGCACTTTGTACTCTAAATGAATGCAATTTTCACTAGAAAAAGTTTCGCAAACATTTATTAATACTCAATCCTAAAATAATCAAGATATGCCTTATATCTGTCCTGTGCCGTCAGACAAGTATCCGTAAGAAATCCCTTTTCATTATCCCACTCGGCAAGTCCACGATAATAAAACATCTTAAGGTCATCCTCAATAATAAACGGCACTATATTGTATTTAAGACATTCCTTAAACATAACAAGTCTGCCTACACGCCCATTGCCATCCTGAAACGGATGAATTTTTTCAAATCTCACATGAAATTCAAGAATGTCCTCTAAATTTTTTTCTATTTTAGCATTATATTCAGCCAGCAATTTCTGCATCTTAATTTCAACTTCCTCCGGCAACGCAGTATTCATACCTCCGACTTCATTAGGCATTTTTTTATACTCACCTACATTAAACCACTCTTTTCTTGAATCACTTGTTCCGTTTTTAAGTATAAGATGC
Organism: Butyribacter sp.; assembly: GCA_050874945.1. GTDB lineage: Bacteria > Bacillota > Clostridia > Lachnospirales > Lachnospiraceae > Butyribacter. The sequence continues at coordinate 17,670 of JBNMLR010000003.1, forward strand.
AGTTCTTTGATAAAACTTTCCGTCAATTTTGTATCTGCATTGTCTATCACCATATCTATACATCGAAAATGATTAGCTGTTTCCATAATATCATCAACATTTATGGCTTTATTTTCAACTCCAATCGTATTGGTTTCAAAAATGTATCTCGTCTGCTCATGGGTTAGCTGACTGCCCTCCATATGATTTGAATTATATGTCAGTTCAATCTGCGTTTTATGATAAATCCCTCCCGAATATCCCGCAAACTTTTCATCTTTTAGAATATCCAAAAGAGTTTTTTTATGTTTTTTCTGCATACGAATCCTCCCCGTATCGCTATTATGAAGTGCTAAATGCTCCTTATTTTATTGAAAATCCTGTTTACCAATATTATACTTTATTTATGGAAGCATATCAATTATCAAACAAAGATTGTTGGCAAAGCACAAAAAACTGCCGATATAAAATCGACAGCTTTTTTAAATCAACTATATTCTTTTATTTACAATCCAAAATACTGCAAAATCCACTTATTAGCATATAATCTGAGAGTGAACATAAACAAATCATTCCACCAATTCAGTATATAACTCTGGACGGCGTTCAGTCAGCATTGTATAATATTCCGTTCTCATTTTTTCTATGCGGTCATAGTCAAGACTTGCATAAACAAAATCTTCTTTTTCTCCCTCGATACCTGAAATCACCTGACCGAGAGGATTTAAGATACGGCTGTGTCCGAAAAATGAAAGCGTAGTGTCTGTGCCAATTCGATTACAACACGCAAGATAAACCGTATTTTCCAAGGCTCTTGCACTCATCACCATATCCATATCGTATGAATACGGACTTTCCCAGTTTGTGCTGTTTACCAGAAGATTTGCTCCCTTTATCGCAAGTATTCTCGCTGCCTCAGGGAAAAATGCATCGTAGCACACAAACAGACCAATTTTACCGATTGCCGTATCAAACACCTTAAAGGTATCTCCCGGAGTAAAAATCTTCTTCTCGGAGTCAAACAGATGAACCTTGTGATACTGACCTATCAATTCTCCTTTGTCATCCAAAAATATCTGGGAATTGTATAAAACTGACGGATTATCGGCATCTCTTTCCGGCATACCAAAGATAACATGAATTTTATACTCCCTTGCAAGTTTTCCAAGACGCTTTATCGATATGCTTGTGTCATCTGCCGTTTCTGCCAATTTTCTGAAATTTTCACCGCACTGATAACCCGATGTGGCAAGTTCAGGAAATACGACAAGATTTGTATCAGGATGCTTTTCAAGTGCATTTTTAAACAATTCTTCCATTCTTGAGAGATTGTATTCTACATTGTTCATTTTAGGATATGTCTGAATACAGACTACATTACATTTCATAACTCTTAACTCCTTCAATAACTGCATCGTGGCTGTTTGTTCTCTTAAACATCGATATAAGCTCTCTTATTGAAAAGACGCTGATAATTCCAACTCCAACAGCAAACCATGCATATATTACATAAATTAAAGAAACAAATGTTGTATAACTAATCATAACTGACTCCTTCCTGCGCAGTTCTTATTCTGCGACATTGTAATCCGGTTTATAGTTTTTCAATATATCAAAATTAAATTTGTGCTTTGTAAACAGTGCACCAATCATTATAACAATGACCGGAACAAGAAGTGAAAGCACATTGCCAACAAAATAGTTGATGTCAGGGTCAGGAATTGCAAAATATGCAATCATACCTGAAATCATTCCAATAAAAATTGATGCCATTGCAACAGCGTTTGAAACCTTATCCCAGAACAGACCTGCCACAAATGCCGCACACGGAGCTGCAAAAATAATACCGCTGAAAATATCAAGTGAAAGAAGTGATTTTCCCTCCATGAACATTGCAAGAATGGCGATACCTGCACCGATAACAAGTGTCATTATCTTACCAAATCTTGTCTGCTGCTGTTCTGTCGCATCTTTTTTAATGTATTTCTTATAAATATCGACCGTGCAGATTGCCTGCGCTCCCTGTAAAATGTCACCGCCTGTTGTAAGACCTGTCATAAATATCATCAGTGTAAACAACAGAGTTCCTATTCCACCGCCAAATACAAGCTGCATTATATACGGTGCAATATCAGAAGTTGTCGCAAGTTTTGTTCCGTCTATTGCCACTCCTGTTCCAAGTGCAGTCGCACCATAGACAATACTGCTTAAAATAGGAATAGGCATCCATGCAAAAACAGTACCTATTATATAAGCAAAGAAAAGTGATTTTGTGCTGACTGTCGCAACAGCCTTAGAATAATATCCCTGATCCAAAAGTACCTGTCCCATGCAACATACCATTGAAACAATACCATAACGGAAACCTGACGAAGATAATAAATTTAAGGCATCAGGATTGTGATTTGGATTTGATGGGTTAGTGGCAACATCTTTCAGACCGTTGTAAATATTTGAAAGACCAAAAGAATTTAATACTGCCGGAACGGTTATCAGAAAAATCAATGCGATAAGGAAAAACATTATAACATCGTTCACGATAGAGCCCTTAAGACCTGCTCTTGCCGTGTATAACGCAATGATAACAATCGGAATAGCTGCCGCAAATTTGTACGGCATACCAAAAAGTGAACTGAACACAACTCCCATTCCTACACCCTGCGATAACAGAATGTAAAAGGTAAGTGCCAGTGCAAAAACAATAAACACCTGCGACATTCTCGTGCCGTAACGCATTTTAATAAACTCAATAAATGTCGTACATTTAGGCATCTTCTTTTTCAATATCAGTACCAGTGGGATAAAGATGAAAAACGGTACCGCAGCACCCCAAGCATAATTGATGCCGCCTGATATTCCATAATTATATCCCGTTTCACCGTTTCCGATTATGGTAATCGTCCAAACCCACGAAACCATAACACTTGCGGTGATAAGACCAAACGGAATACTTCTTCCTCCTGATACAAACTCATCTACACTGTCGTTTGAATATTTTCTTGCAACCAAACTTGAAGTTCCAAGACATATAACGGCAAATACCGCCATGATAATATAACCTGTCATTAAATCAGTCCTTTCAGCTCTTTATTTTTTCAATAAGTGTCGCTGCAACAAAAAAGGAGCATAGTAAAATCTACTATACTCCGTTGTATAAACATATATGTCGTTATTGTACTGCCGTCACACCGAGATGTGAACAGCAACATTATCAGTGTACCGTAACCGGTAACTCAATTTATGTATGTATTATAAATAATAAAAAAACTTTTGACAATGTGCAGAATGACAAATTAAAGTCTTGTTATTGTGCATGATGCACAATGCTCATGCAGACATTAAATTATGTATGTTTTTGCACATGGCTAAAACTTCGCATAATATTATAATCTTGCACAAAGCTAAAACTTTGCGTAAACTTATAATATGTACGCTCAAACATTCATTATGTCGTAAATCATGAAAGCAATCGTAAATTCCGTGACAACCGTGCTGTTATCAAATTGAACTCCAAGAAACTCCTGAATATGCTTAATCCGGTAATTAACCGTATTACGATGGATAAAAAGAGCTGATGCAGTATCATTGACACTACAATTGTTTGTAAGAAAAGCTCTCAGCGTGATAAAATACTCCGTTTCATTCGCTATATCATAATCTTTCAAACGCTTCAGACGCATTTCATAAAACTGTTTTATCGATTCAGAATCACAGGTTATCAAAAGTCCCGGAACTCCAAGTGATGTGATGCTTGAAATATCATCATTTTTTTCTTTATTTCCACTGTCCGAAATTTTATTGTAATTAACGCATAACATTGCCTGATTATAACTCTCACAAAGTTTGTCATATCCGTGAACCGTATTTCCAATACCTATCCTGAAATCAATATTTTCAAAAATCTTGTGTATGTTGTCAATATATTCCCGCAACAGCTTTTCCACAAAACCCGTGTCATAGTCAATAAAAACCATAAGGATAATATCGTCAAGCAGAATACATGAAACTCTCTCAGTCAGCCCGCATATAAAATCCGAAAAAACAGTATGTAAATTTACAATAGGTGTTTTATATTTAAAAGAATTGTTGCGGTTCATTTCAGATAGCTTTAAAACTGATACGACAAAAGACTCTGACTCTTTATATTTACATTGCCGAAGATACGGAATATAACCGTCCCTGTTCTCCGGTTCAAAAATCGCATTAAGAAGTGCGCTTGATAAACCTGTCTCCAACTGGTCCGCCTGAAAGATACGGTTTGTCCAGTCCTGTATCACATCCTGTTGGAAAACCTCCCACGGAAATGTGAGCAGCGGCAGATTGTTTTCTTCGCAATAAGCGATTACATCCTGTGGTATCTCATGGATATAACCACCTGTATTAACAACAATTCCGCTCGGCTCGTGCGGCAGTATATGTGAGATAAGTTCATAAAGCCAATCCTCATTTCCATGTGTAGAACCCATAGTCATTATCAACTCTCCCGGTCTTGTCCAGTCGGCAATATTTATATCATCAATATAATATATCCTCGATACGATATTAGACATATACTTTGCACCTGCAAGGATATTAAGCTGATATTTTATGTGGGTCTGTCCGTATAGCTGCTTTAATGTAATCGACATACTTAAAATCCCCTTTCCGAAGTATATAGTGTACTGTATAATTTATACGATACACTGGTTTTTATTAACTTTAATGTACTCTCGGAATCTTCTGAACGAAGAATTTTGAGATGGATTTTTGATATACAATGACATTTTTGCAGTGCGTACACGGTGTGTACGACGAGAAAATGGAAGCAGTATATCGGAAATCCAGCCGAAATAATTCGTTTTGAGAAGATACCGAGAGTACATTTTAATACTAAGGAAGGAAATTATCAAGATGTGTTTTTATATTATCGTTGATTTCGTTTCAACAAAATAGTATATTATAATTAAAGGTTAATACACTAGATTTACTTAACTTCTTCCAATTTATTTTCGTTGATATAAATATTATTTATCTTCTTTATATCTAACAATTCATCAAATTCTGCAGCATACTGAACTTTAGTTATATCCTTGTACTTTTGAACGGATTCACTAAACATATTATCACTATTGCTAAAACTATTAATTGTTTTGCCATTTTTATCTTTTATGGTGATTGTAAGCTCATCTATAATAGTATTTGTCAAAAATCTCAGACCTAATGGTGACAGATATATGATACCATCTTTTGACTTGAATTTTTTACAATTATCAACAAAATTTAAATCAAAATTATACTGTTTATATTCGTTATTGATTATCTCTCCGTTATCAGTAATCTTTATAC
>JBNMLR010000004.1:0-20644 GCA_050874945.1 Butyribacter sp.
TGGCGGATACCAGAGTGTCGAAACTTATATCCAGCCGGGCGGAAGAATTTTTGAACAGAGAGATTTCATCTATAAGGCATTAAATGATATTTCGGGAGTATCGGCAGTAAAGCCTAAAGCAGCATTTTATATTTTCCCTAAGCTCGATATTAAAAAGTTCAATATTTTAAATGACGAGAAATTTGCGATTGATTTTCTGCGTGAAAAGAAAGTCCTCATCGTTCCGGGAAGTGGATTTAACTGGGATAGTCCCGACCATTTCCGTGTTGTTTATCTTCCACAGCTTTCCGTTCTTGAAAAGTCTATGGAGGGACTTAAGGATTTCCTCGCTCATTACAGACAGTAGATGCTGACATTGTCTATAAATGTACTCTGATGGAAAATTCTTAAACAGATAGCAATTCTTAAATATACTGCAAGCAGATAAGTTCAAAACACGGCATAAATTTAACCCGGACAAAATATTTTGTCCGGGTTTTGCTTTACTCCGAGGTTTTACTGTTTCTTTGTCCGCTCAAACAACTCGCAAATTTGCTCTCTACATCTTAAACCTCTTAACATTATCATTCAGTTTAACGGCTATCTCATCAAGCATATTTGCGTTCTGTGATACATCATCCATTATTGAACCTACTTCGCTTGCCGAAGCAGATGTTTCTTCCGCACTTGCCGCATTTTGTTCTGCTATTGCTGAAAGGCTCTGCACAACATCCACAACTCCGGCTCTTGCTTCATCAAGTTTTCTTGTCTTGTCCGTAATCTTATCAACGCTTTCCATAGACTGTGCAATACCTTTTTCAACATCTTTAAATGCTTTCTCGGTCTGAGATACATTTTCGCTCTGCTGATTCATTACCTCTTTTACTTCGTCCATAGTCTGTACGCTTTCCTAAGCATCGTTCACAAGTTCGCTGATAACTTCCGAAATCTGTGTCGTGGCATCTGCCGACTGCTCTGCAAGTTTCTGTATCTGATTTGCGACAACTGCAAATCCTCTGCCCTGCTCGCCTGCTCTTGCCGCTTCTATGCTTGCGTTAAGTGAGAGAAGTGTGGTTTCTTCTGCTATATCTGAAATCATATCCGTTGCAACCTTAATCTTTGCAGCAGAATCATTTGTTTTCTTTGTCTGTTCCCCTATAATATGGATAGCTTCCATCGTCTTTTGATTGATTTTTTCAAGATTGACAAGAATACTCATTGCATTTTCACTTGCCTTGTGCATATCTGCCGCATTATCTCCAAGCTGCCCGACTTCTGTTGAAGCCTGTTCTATCATTTTTCCCATGACAATGACATTTTCTGTCGCAGACTGTGTTTCCTGTGCCTGTGATGAAGCTCCGTCTGCTATACCTGTGATAGCTGTCTCCACCTGTCCTGCAGCTGTTGATGACTCACTCGCACTATTTTTCAATGCCTCGGCAGCTTCGCTTAAGCTGTCACTGTAAGCACGGATTTCCGTCATAACTTTTACTATAACATTTTTTAATTCGGCAATCGACCTCAGCATGACACCGACTTCATCTTTTCTTTTAAGCATTTTTTTGTTCGACGAAGCATCTTCGCTGAAATCGAGTTTTCCAAGTTTTCCAACCGTACCCGTTGCATTGATAATCGGTGCAACTATCTTTCTTGTGACAAATATCGAAGCTATAAGACATAAAACCATAGCAAAAATACTTCCCTTTACGGTTGCCGTTGCAATAGCAGTTATTCCCGATAACGCCTGTGTCTTATTTACATTTACAACAAGGATGAAGTCCTTGCTCTTACCTACATAAAGTCCTGCATATTTTGTCTCACCATTAAACTCATATTCAACTACTTCAGGCTGTGGCCTGTTTTCTGTCTTTAATTTTGAAACGACTCCTTTTACAACTGAATTTTCAACAGGTTGTCCTATTTTGTCGGCAGTAGGATGGTACAGCATGGTTCCGTCACCGTCTACAATGTATGTATAACTGTCTTTCACGCCTTTGATAGTCACATCTCCGATAAGCCTTGAAAGATTGCCGCCCGACATGACCGACTCATAAGATGACATCCTTATCTGATTGTCAATGCCCTCACCTGCAACTGTGGCAACATCAAGCATATAATTTGATGTCAGTTCCGATATATTTGATGATGTTTTAGGTATGACCGTCCATAGATTAAGTGCCACTGTAAGCACTACCGCTGCCGCTACAAGCAGCAATATCTTTGCTTTTAAAGAGTACAAAAAACTTATCTTTTCTGTGCCTTCTGTTTTACTTTTAATTTTTTCTGTTCTTTCAATTCCCATTTCTTCCCTCCGTCTTATCTGTTTTATATTTTATAAAATTTATACCGCATATCATATAAGCAGGATTTTATAAATCACAATGCTAATTATATAAACATTTCATTCTAAAACATACTAAATTTTAACTCACGATTCCACTTCTGTCTGTTATATAAGCTTGACACTCTCCTCAATGTCACCCGACATCATTTGCAAGCTCTGGCTCTGTGCAGAAATTTCTTCTGTTGTTGCCGCTATCGCCGCTACTTTCCCGTTTATACTTTCAATGTCATTTACGAGATTTTTAATAAGTTCAATACAAAGCTGCATCTTCGGCAATGTCTCATCTGCCTGATTATTATTTTGAGTGATAAGTGTTCTTGTCTCATCTGCAAGTTTGCCAATCTGCTCCGCAACAACCGCAAAACCTCTGCCCGATTCGCCTGCCCTTGCTGCTTCTATTGAAGCATTTAATGATAACATATTTGTCTGACCTGCTATTCCCGTAATATTCTCAGATGTAGACTTAAACACATCAATAAATTCTGATATTACACCGAGTGAGTTAGTAAGTTCATTACATCTTTCGGATATTTCGGAAACCGTCTTGGAAATATCTGTCGCTTCGCCCGCAGATGTGTCGTTTGCCTTTGATAATTCAGCAATTCCACTGCCTAAACTTTCAAACTGCTTTACGATTTCTGCTATCATTTCGTCTTTTTTTATCTGATTTTCTTTTTCCGTTTCACGAAGCTTTGAAATCTCATCTCTCTCATTCTCCGCAACACTCTTTATATAATGAATACAATTTTCTTTTCGATTGATGCCATTGTAAATAGCCTTGACCATATCTTTGCAACTGTCGTACCCACAGCATCCGCAGTCAATACATTGCTGCTCATTCGTAGTCTTATTCATATCTCTAAAGATTTCGTTCTGCTGTGCTGCTGACGGTGTCTTAATATCAATCTTTCTGTCTGTATAATTTCTGACAAAGTCATTGAGATTAAGATTTTCAAACTGCCTGCACAATGCCTTGTATCTCTCCTGCGGACTCGCATTTTCAGTCCATGACGATATTTTTTGAACCTTAAATCTAGACCTCTTAACCTCGGTTTTTGCATTTTTTCTCTGTCTTGACATTTCAGCATACACTTTCTGCTCGTCAATCCCCGACTGCGTTCCCGTTCCAAACAGACAGCCGCTTCCGCAGTTGAGTATATCTATCATGACCGGACTGTCTGCTGACGGTTTATAATCATCCAGAAATCTGTATGCCTCATGTTCACCTTCAACCTGTCTGACAGGTACATCCTCACCGAGGAACCATTTTACATTTTCTTTTAAACCGCCCGGCATAGGATACATACTTCCAAGACCATATGCAAGTTCGTCATTGTACTCCCTCGCTGTTTTATATGCATCACCTATGTAATCCATAAAATTGTTAAATGTCACATTATATGAAATGAGCTGTTCACAATTTTTATCGTTTATCTCTGATTTTTTGGCAATACAAGGCGATAAAAACGCTATTTTTTCCGTACTGCGTTCATATTTTTTCAGATACTTTGCCATACACATGACCGGACTGTAAACAGGCACCATATATTCTATAAGATCTTTTCTATATCTCTCTATATAATTTACAACTGTCGGACAGGGACTTGAAATCATGCCTTTCTTTCCCGTTTTTTCAAAATATTGGAGATACCCCCACGTACATATGTCCGCACCAAAACTTACACTGTAAATATGTGATACACCAAGTTCTTTTAAATAACCGAGTATCTTTTTATACTGTGCCGGATAATTTGCTATAAATGCGGGAGCTATAACGACAGTTATCTTCTGACCGTTTTTAAGAGCATCAAAAAATTCTTTTGTATCATCCGTATATTTCCTTGCATCATGAGTACATACATCTATGCACTCTCCACAGTCTATACAGGCTTCTAAAACAACATTTACTTTGCCATCCTCTACCGCACTATTTGACGGAAAAACAGGGCAATTTCTAATACATTTGTTACATCCTGTGCATAATTCATTTGTATTTATAAAACTCATACTTTTCCACCTTCTTTGCTTAAATCTTATGTATGTATTTTACCTTATTTTGCATTTTATATCAATAAAATATGACAAATTTCACCAATAAATCGTAATTTTTCACCATTATAACAAAGTAAACATACTTTTTTATCTATAATTTACCAAATAAAAACTACATTGCATCAACAGACAGCGTGTTTACAGATTTATGAATTTACAAAAGGCAGATTTGAACAGTTTCCTACAACATAAAAAAGGTGACCTGACTTAATTAAAAGTCAAATCACCTCGTTATATTGACACCTCAATTTTACAATTTTAATCAAACAGAGTTTTTACCTATATAATATACGCATACCATTATGCAAGGGTCAAGCCACCAGATAGTAATTTGTACGTAAACATACATTGCTATCTGCTTTTGACCATTGCATCATATCATAATATATTACATAATTTTGTATCTGATAAATGTTTCGTCACTTCATAAAACCAGACATCATGCAGACACCTTTCGCACCTGCCCTGATGCAGTCACCCATATTTTCCTCGGATATTCCACCTATGGCATAAACATCTATGTCAACATTTTCACAAACATCTTTAAGAAAGCCAAGTCCTCTCGGAGCAAGACCTTTCTTGCAATCCGTGACAAATACATGACCTGCCGTTATGTAGGATGCACCAAGTTCCTCTGCTCTCTTTGCCTGCTCTACGGAATGTGTCGATACACCTATCACATCAAAGCAGGCTTTCTCTCTTTCTGTCATCTGCTCAAGAATATGCAATGGAAGATGTATCTTTTTCACTCCGAGTTCGATTGCTTCCTTATAAAAATAATGAAGCACACATGGCACTCCTACATTATCACATATCTCAAGGACTTTAACGGCAAGCTGCTTATATATATCAGGCGCAAGGTCTTTTTCTCGAAGTATTATAAAGGCTGGCTGCTTTTTTGTAACCTCCTCTATCTTTTCAAGAAATGGGGTAAAAGTGGAAATTTCTCCACATTTCCCTGAGCAGTTCACTTCGCCTGTGTTTTCCGTATAGGCTTTTGCAAATTCTATGTCCGTATCCACCTCACCTGTATTTTCCATATAGGCTTTTACAAGCCTGCGGTTTGTCACACAAACAATGTTTGTGTTATCATCTTTATCTATGCTGCAAGTTCTATTTGTATCGAGATTTTTATACATTTTTTCTGTATTGTCCATTTTCTTCTACTATTTTCAATATTATTTCAAGCCAATTCTTTTACCATATTTTTTCTGATACTCAATCAGCGTTCGGCTTATAGTTTACCCAACATACACATAATCATTGAGGACCGGCTGCAGTCCCTCATCCTCCATATCTCCGTACATCTCATCAAAACTTCTTGCGTCAGAGATTTCAAACTGCTCGTCTCCTGCATCTGCATCGTCCTCGCCTGCATATTTGCTCTCATGGTCGCCGATACCTGTTGATACTCCCGCTGAAACCTTTGTTGCGGCAATCTTTACGATGCCGTCCCTGAAATGCTTCTGTTCTCTTGATGAAACCGTTATTCCGATATACGGCAGGAATATCCTGTATGCACAAAGCACCTGACAAAGCTCTTTTTCATGCACATCTAACGGATTTATCTTATCATTGTTGATAATAGGGCGAAGTCTCGGACATGAAAGTGAATACTCAACATGAGGGTATTTTCTCTGGAGATAATAAACATGAAGTGCACTTGCAAGTGCGTCTTTTCTAAAATCAGAAAGTCCTAAAAGTGCCGAGAAACCTACACCTCTCATGCCACCCATGATGGCACGCTCCTGTGCTTCAAATCTGTACGGAAATACTCTCTTATGTCCCATAAGATGGAGTGTCTCATATTTGTCAGAATTGTATGTCTCCTGAAAAACCGTTATATAATCGGCACCGCACTCGTGAAGATACTTGTACTCATCACTGTTTACCGGGTAAATCTCAAGACCTACATTTCTGAAATACTTTGTGGCAAGTTTGCACGCTTCGCCTATGTATTTAACATCACTCGCACTCCTGCTCTCACCCGTGAGCATAAGGATTTCCTCAATGCCTGAGTCAGCGATGACTTTCATCTCATGCTCTATCTCATCAGCGTTAAGTTTCTTTCTGTTAATATCATTATAGCAGTTGAAACCGCAGTAAACACAATAATTCTCACAATAATTGGCAATGTAGAGCGGAGTAAACAGATAGACCGTATTTCCAAAATGTTTACTTGTCTCTATCTTTGCCCTCTGTGCCATCTCCTCAAGAAACGGAGCGGCGGCAGGTGACAAGAGAGCCTTGAAATCCTCAACGCTGCAAGTCTCATTGTTAAGTGCCCTGCGCACATCAACAGCGGTATATTTATCATAATCATATGAATTCATCTGGGAGAGAACCTTATCCATAATGTCAGAATTTATCTGCTCCATCCCCTCCATATACTCCATGTGATTTGTACGGCAGGACGGGTCAGTCTCTAATTTATGCTTATGCTCCAAAGCCTTTTCAGACAATTTATCAGAATCCACAAAAAATTGATTTTCAGCCATTTTTCTTCCTCTTTTCCTATATGTAAATTCAACTTATACTAATATTCAACCTAAATCGACGAAACCATCTCAATTATATTTTACTATGCCGACTGACATATAATATAAGCTAATAAAATCCGTAAAGCGGACATTCGCAATCCGCTTTCACTGCTTGCGTTCAATATCCCACAAGATTTCATTCTATCAATCCCTCAAAAATCCCGTCAATGGGTCAGAAGCCTGTGCACCTCTCTCAAGCACTCGTCCAAGTCCTGCAAGATAAGCACTTCTTCCGGCTTCGATTGCCGACTTGAATGCACCTGCCATTGCAGGAATATCACCTGCTGTCGCAATAGCCGTGTTTGCCATGATAGCGGCTGCTCCCATCTCCATAGCCTCGCAAGCCTGTGACGGTTTTCCGATACCGGCGTCAACGATTACAGGTAAATCCGACTCATCAATTATTATCTGGATAAATTCTTTTGTCGCAAGACCTTTGTTTGAACCTATCGGTGAAGCAAGCGGCATTATCGCTGCTGCTCCCGCATTTGCAAGGTCTCTCGCCGTATAGAGGTCAGGGTACATATAAGGAAGTACCGTAAATCCCTCATTCGCAAGGATTTCCGTAGCTTTTACCGTCTCGGCATTGTCAGGAAGAAGATATTTGCTGTCTTTCATTATTTCAATCTTTACGAAATCACCGCAGCCGAGTTCTCTTGACATTCTTGCTATCCTGACTGCTTCTTTGGCATCCCTTGCCCCCGATGTATTAGGAAGAAGTGTAACACCCTCCGGAATATAATCGAGAATATTTTCGCTTTTCTTTGTATTTGTTCTTCTTACCGCAAGTGTGATTATCTGTGCACCTGCATTCTCAACAGCCGCTTTTATAAGCTCCATTGAATATTTTCCTGAACCTAAAATAAATCTTGATGAAAATTCCTTTCCACCTAATGTAAATGTATCTTTTGACATACCACTGCCACCTCCAACAAAACTAACTATTTCAACAATATCGTTATCTCTTAAAACATAATTTGAATAATCACTCTTATCCACTATCTTTTCGTTACACTCAACCGCAATGTGCGTAACCTCATAATCATTCTCATCAAGGTATTTCTGAATTGTCATACCTGCTGCATTTTCGTCTTTTCCGTTAATATGTACCATATCGCTCTCCTTTAAAATTAGTATTATAAAAAGAAAAAAGCCACACAAAGAAATACACCCGCGGTGGTGTACCCCTTCATGTGACTTAAATATAATGCCGTTCACATAAATGTGAATTGCAACTTAAATCTCACTCTGCCATATATATTAACCCATTTTTTATGTGAATGTCAAGTGCAGATTTGTCTGGCATAATAAAATTTTACGATGACTTTGTTTTTATTCTTATCGATTTTTTATCAGTGGCACTAATTTTTTCCATCCGTCTGACATTTTTAGTCGTCTTTAGCTACAAGTGACACAAGTGTTTTTATAAGCATCTTTATGTCTATCGGTTTTGTCAGATGTGCGTTCATGCCAGCCTGCATTGTCCTTTTCATGTCCTCGTCAAATGCATCTGCCGTCATCGCTATTATAGGGATGCTCTTTGCTCTCTCATGCGATGAATTTCTGATTATCTTTGTCGCCTGCATACCATCAATTCTAGGCATCCTCACATCCATAAGGATAACATCATATTTATCTGGAACTGACTTCAAATACATATCGACTACTTCCTGACCATCTTTTGCACGCTCTACATTCATTCCATGCGCTTTCAATATTTCCATGGCAACGGCAGCATTTATATCATTGTCCTCTGCCAGTAATACATTTTTATCCTTTAAAATACTTTCATCCGGCTTTACTGCTGAATTTCTTTCTGCTTCGTCGATACTGTGAACTTCCCGGTCAAAGTCTATTGTAAATGTCGTGCCTTTCATGGGTTCACTCTCACACTCTATCGTTCCACCCATTATCTCGACAAGATTTTTTACGATTGCAAGACCGAGTCCTGTTCCCTGAACTTTATTTGTAAATTCATTGTATTCCTGTTCAAACGGCATAAACATCTTTTTCTGAAACTCTTTGCTCATTCCACAACCATAATCTCTTATTACACAGTGAATATGAACGTGTTTTTCGTCTATATCCTCCGCCTCCATTATCCAGTCCACATAAGAACCGCTGTTTGAAAACTTTAACGCATTGTTTATGATGTTTACATATATCTGCTTTGTCCTGAGCGGATCTATCTTGATAAGGAAAGATCTGTATTTGCTGAAATCTGCCCTGAGTTCAACATTGTAATTCTTTGCATTTGCCTCCAGCATTTCCTTTATCGAGCCAACAAAATCCATGCTCTCGACATATTCTTCTTTTAATTCAATCTTATTCTGCTCAATCTTGTTCATGTCGAGAATATCATTTATTATCTGCAGCAGAAAATTGCCCGAATCGATTATCTGGTCTATGCACTCATCCTTTTTCTTTATCTCCGTGCTCGACTGTCCAATAGCTGCCATACCGAGTATAGCATTCATAGGTGTTCTTATCTCATGGCTCATCCTTGATAAAAAGTCAGTTTTGGCACGGCTTGCCTTTATCGCTTCTTCGCTCTTTTGCTGTATCTGTTCAATAAATTTCTTTTTGCTGCTTATGTAAATCGAAATTCCGATAACCGCAAATACAAGTATAAGCGAAATAAACGAAAGTACATCTATATAGGAGTACAGTTTGTCATACCACGAAAGATCTGACCATTTATAAGCCGTATCTTTATTTATAATATTTTTTCTTTCTTCTGATGTTATGTACTGTATCCCTTTGTTTAAAGCTGATTCTAATAAGGAATTGTTGTTTATCGCAAGACCAAACGGCAATGATATATTATTAAATTCTCTTATATCAAGCTGCTTATATCTCGGATTTTGAATTATAGACTTTGCTACATATGTACCAACTGCAAATGCATCTGCTTCGCCATCGTTTACCCCATTACACGCATCTTCTATCGTGTTATACTCGACAATATTGTATTGTGTTTTATTTTTAATACAGTCATATATATATTTATATTTCTTTACTACCGCAATTTTTGCATTGTCATCAAGAGTTCCGTAACTGCTCTTTGTTATATAATTTATATCTGAGTCAAACAGACTTTTTGTTATAAAATATTTTTTATAATACATCAGTTCATCAACATAGACCGGCAGTACAATATCAGTTTTCGTACTATTAAACATATCATATGGATCTTTCGTGTTTATCGCAAAATACTTAAACTTTATTCCGAGCTTTTCGCCCAGCTTATCCATAAGATCTACTGCTATTCCTTTAAATTTATCGCTCTTTTTGTCATAATAACTTATTGGTCTGTAATCATCATACACCGCAACATTCAAGGTACTGTTTTTTCTGAGGTAATTTTCTTCGTACTTTCCAAGAGGTGTATTTACTCTGTCCGGATAATATTTTACATTAAGATCATTCTGAAATGTCGGTTCTGCAAGCTTAAGCTCAGTAAGTGCCCTATTGACATCTTTATAATATGGATTAGTGCTTTTCATAACGATATAATTATGAGACACACTGAATTTATTTAAAATCTTCATATCGTCAGTAAGATCCATAACATTGCTTATGATACCATCCACTTTCTCATCGTCTAAAGCCTTTTTACATCCATTGTAATCATCATAATAGACAAGATTTTTATATACTTTTATGGATTTTAAATAAGACTTCATCCCCACATAATCAAGAAGCTGTTTTGTTATTGCAATCTTCATCCTGCCTATGCTGTTATAATCATCATAATACAGATCACCACGGTTTTTCTTAGTCATTATTGCGTGATATGTAGTCATTATATCTTCAGTGGTAAAACTCAGTTCACTTGAGGTCTTAACCGGCTCCGATGCCGGCATGATAATGTCAATCTTCCCACTTTTAAGAAGTCCCGACAAGTCTTCCCATGATTTCACCTTTATATAACTGTAATCAAAATGAATATTTGAAAATCTGGATATTTCGTTCAGATAATCTACACCATATCCACATTCATTTCCATTTGAATCGTATCCAAAAAATCCGTCAAGCTGGCAAAAACCTACTTTAAGTTTTACCGTCGGCAGCTCATCTGCTGATACGGTGTCAGAACCAAAAATGCAGACTGCTGACAGCAATAAGCATATCATACATATATATTTTAATTTAGCCAATATATCCCGCATTTTTAATCAGACCTTTCATATTAAACTTAAGCTGTAAGTATTTTATGTTAATTTTTTAATATTTCCATTATCTTTTTCTCAATAAGTCCTGCCGTCTTTCTATGAGTCTTAACAGTCGGATGCCAGTTTATACCAAGTCCGTCAGCTTCGTCCTGAAGCGGCAGTTCAAGATAATACACATTATCCGTATTATTCTTACTGTTAAAGAGTTCAACTGCTCTTTCTACTGAACCGCAAAGTCTTTTATCCATCGTACCGAGCATACATAAAATCGGTGTCTCAGGATTTTTTCTCCTTATCGTATCAAGGAATTTCGTATAACCTGTTATAAATTCCCCGTTTCGTGCTGCATCGTTATCCGTGTAACTTGCATCATTTGTTCCAAGATATACAGTGATAATATCAGGAACGAAATGACTGTTATCCCATTTTTCCCATTTGTCCTCAGGTGTATGAAGATAGTCCCTCTCACAGCCTGCATCCGTATATTCATAAAGCATCGGCACAAGCCAGTCTGTATCTTTAATCTTTGGTGAATCCCCTCCTATATATGCCGTAATCACGCCTTTACCGTTCCACGCAACAACATTTACATCCGCATCAAGATGCGTTGCCGTGAGAAGTGAATATGCTCCCATCGGATTTTCTTTTGAAGTATCGTGCTGTGTCTGTTCAACTCCGCCCTCGTTGCCATATCCACAGGTGATGGAATCACCTATCATTTCTATCTTCAGCTTTTTAGCCACAGGAGGCGGTAAAATCTCCTCACTGTCTGTCTCTATCCATTTGATACCACAGGCTGCATACTCTGCTTCTGAATATTTTATAAGGGTGACTGTAACCGTTTTTTCCTCATCCGATTCATAAAGCACATATTCTGCTTCGTCTTTGTCAAGACAAAATCTTTTATACGGCTCTTTATCTGCTGCCGCACCATATGATACCTCATTATCCTTTTCTTCCTTAACAAACACGGCAACCCATGCATAATCTCTCCTTTCATGGGTTGTGGCATCCGATACCAGTGCCGCCTTTGCCGTCTTTCCCTTAAATCTGAACGATACACTTGAACCCGTATAACCGAGATAACGCACTCCGTCCCTGTATATGGTTCGACCCGTTATCTTGGTGTTATTCTCATCTGCTGTAAATCTCATAACTTCTCCTCAATTCTATTATCCTTATTTTTAAGCGGATATTCATAATCCGCCATGCTGCTTTCTCATAATACTGTCAGGTGCTTCTGACTTTTATTATCATTACATTTATCCTGCAGGAGTTGCTGTCGGTGCGGTCTCCGCACTTTTGTTCATGTCAAGCCAGCAAGCCTGCCTTAAGGCTATTTCGCTGTTTGATACATCCTCTCCCTTTATATTTCCGTCAGGCTGTACGCACAATATCTCATTTGACTTTTCTCCTGCTTCTTTAAGCCAGTATTCTGTATCCGCCTGTGGAATCACATTCTTATATTTTTCAAAATCATCCTTTGAAAGTTCAAAGAAGTATTCAGGAAATTCACTGTCGTCAGCAGATTTGACATAATTTTGAACCATGACAAGTCCAAGTTCGTTGTCGGAATATTTTTTCAACTGCTTTGTGTTGAGCCAGCGGCGGGCTTTTGACTCATACCAGTCATTATTCTCTGTCTCCTCCATCGAAAATCTCTTTTTCTTTCCAGCTTTTTCTTTCATCATAAGCACTTTGCCGTCAGATGTTTTTTCAAGAATGACCCAGTTTGCGGTCCCGAATATAACCACATCACCGACATTTGCCGCCTGTATAAACTTCTTTTCAAGTTTTGCGGCTCTCTCCTGTGCGTCAAACTTTTTCTCAGCCTTTTTGAAATTTATCAAAGCCGATTGGTCTTTTCCCTTTTTCTCCTTTTTCAATCCTATATAATAATAGCACTTTTTCATATTGCCGTTTGCAACAAGAAAGCCGTTTGCTTCTTTATAATTAGCGATGGCAAGTTTGTATTTTTTCTGTGACTGGTGATATATCCCCTTGCACATCGGGTACACCGGAGTCTGTAAAAGTGCGACTATTAAAATAACAAAAACAGCCAGCACAATTCCTCTTCTTTTGTAGGCTGCCTTAGTTTCAAGTTTTAATATGCCTTTCTGACATTCTTCTATATGTTTGTCACATTCTTCGACCTTGTATTTGAACTTTTTACATCTTTCAAAATTCTCTATGGCATCTGCAAAATCACTTTTCGTCTTTGACTCTTTCTGTCTCTGACATGATAGTTCAAACACTTTTGCAGTACCGTCTTTTACTGCCTTCTCAGCAATCTCAAGGCACTTCGCTTTCCTCTCATCAGAGTCAAGATAGCCCGGTATTTTGCCAAACTTTTTAGCTGCACTGTTCATAGAAATATAAACTCTCTCAAATCTCTCAACACAGTCTACGGCTTCCATAACTGAAACCGCCGCATTATATATTTTTTCTTCCGCCGACAGAACTCTCACTTCTTTTCCTGCCGCTTTTTTTGCCGCATCTCTTGCCGCCTTTATAGCCGCCCTTTTTTCAGCTTTTAGAGCTGCTTTATCTTTCTTATTTTCCAAAGTATCAGCCATTTGCATTTTCCACCTTATTTTTTTTCCTGTTAAAAAGTTTTCCAACATAGTCCACGGTAGGTCCCATCATTATGACCATGCATACCGTCATAATACCAACTTCCCCACCTGCCGCAAATCCTATACAGGTTGCTACTAAATCGTAAATTATCCTTACGACTCTGAATGTATTTTTTCCTGTATATTTTTCTATCTTATCACTTATAAGAAATGATACCGCATCATACGGAGCTGTTCCGTGTCCGCTCTGCATATATACTGCTGCCGCAATGACAAATATTATAAGTCCCGGTACCAGAAAGCCTATTCTCATACCAAGCGAAAGATGTGCCGGTACATGAAAAATGTCCTTGAACACCCACGAGAAAAAATCTGCTGAATATCCGACAAGTATCATATTTCCCAGAGTTCCTGTTCCTATAAGATTTCTCTCAAATATGATAACAAGTACAAGAAGTACCAGATTTGATATAAGCTGATAATTTCCAAATGTCATGCCGAGCTTTGCAGAAATGCCATAGTTCATTGCAGAATACGGGTCTGTTCCCATATCACTTAAGACAAGCATTGCCACGCACATTCCCATAAGGATAACAGCTATTATCATCATAAAAAAGCTTTTTGTCCATTCTTTAGTAAATTTAAAATTCATAAATCTTTCCTATCCCATTTATTTTTTACTCTCAAAAAATATAATATCACAGCAACCACCCATTGTCACGCTATTTCTTTGTGTTACTTCTTTTTATATCTTATGTTTGTCTGTCCAAATACATACTGTTTTGAACTCACCTGTTTTTGTGCCTTACTATACTTAAACTCACGCTTTTCTCTCTCTGCTATAAGCGTCCTCTTTGCTCTCAACTCCTCTTTCTCCATCTGTGCCTTTTCAAAATCGCCGTCACATATCTCATAGACAAACCTTGAAATATCAGCATCCTTGTTAAATCTCTCTTTGACATAATATATATGAAGATGCTTTTTCGCCCTTGTCATAGCCACATAGAACATTCTCCGTTCTTCTTCCATGTCGGCATCAAGCACCGCCTTTGAGTGTGGCGTCACTCCCTCGTTTGCATCAGGTATGAATACACATTCGTATTCAAGCCCCTTTACTCCGTGCATTGTCATAAGCAGCACGGCATCCGACTGTTCCTGCCCGTTAGAAAGCATCCTGCTCTTGACTGCCTGTTCCTTAAGTTCTTCTGAGTACGACCTTATATATTCAAACCATTTCTCAAAGTTGTCATAACCTTTTGCCTCCTCCTGAAGTTCATCTAAAAAATCCATCATCTCATCGGCTCTGACACCCTTGTATTCAGCATATTCTTTTATATAATCGTCATAGCCTATCCCATTCCTAATAAAGTTTATTGCCGGATATGGTTTCAGATTTGAGAGCATCTTAAGGTCATACTCAAACTGTTCAAACCTCTCCACCATCCACTCTTTATCTTCATAATATTTTTTGAGTTCCTCAATATCAACAACACTCTCAGTAAATGCCGACCGGTGCACATATCTTTTAGGTCTGTTTATTATGCGGAGAAAATCTGCTCTCTCCCTGCTGCCCTGTGCTATTTTTATATAGGTAATAATATCTCTGGCTATCCAGTGGTCGTACATATTTGGTATGCGTTCTTTCATGACAAACGGAATATTAAATTCCATCAGCTTTGAACTCATTGTCCTCGCCTGCGTATTTGTTCTGAAAAGTACCGCCATCTGACTGTACGGTATCCCGCTGTCTTTATATTCAAGTATCTTTGCCCTGATATTTTCACATTCTTCAGATATTTTGTTAAATTCTTTTATCTCTATTTCTTCCCCATACTCATTTTCAGCCGTAAGTCTTTTTGGAAGTCTGTTTTCATTTTTTTCAATAAGTTTTGCAGCCCGTTCTACAATAGCACCGCTGCACCTGTAATTTATGCCGAGCACATATCTTTTTGCATCTTTATAATCCTTTAAAAACTGTTTCATTATGTCTGGCTTTGCACCCCTGAAACCGTAAATTGACTGGTCATCATCACCCACTATAAAAAGATTATTTTCGGGTGCGGCAAGCATTTTTACTATATCATATTGAACCTTATTTATATCCTGAAACTCATCTATGAGAATATACGGATACTGCCTGTGCCACATCTGTCTTATATCCTCTCTCGCCTTGAGAAGTTCATAGCAATAGACCAGCATATCATCAAAATCTATAAGTTCCCTGCCCTGTAACGCTTTCTGATAGCCTGTGTATATTCTTCTGAAAGACTCTCCCGGACAGTTTGGCGAATAGTAATGTTGTAACTCTATCATTTCACCTTTGACTCTGCTTATCTCTCCCTCAATATCATTTAAAAAGTCATTTTCATCCTGTATCTCTATATTTTCTTTACTTATAAGTTCTTTTAGTATCTGCCTTTTCATATCATCACGAATGATATTGTCGGCAGTATAGTGGTAGGCATATTTTAATATCGTAAAAAATATGGCATGAAATGTTCCAAAATATACTCTTTTAGAAGCATCACCTATCATGCTCTCATATCTTCTTTTCATCTGGACTGCCGCCGCCTTTGTGAATGTTATAACGAGTATATTGGTATTTTTTACCCCTTTTTCCTCGACAAGATACCTGACACGCTCCGTTATAACCCTCGTCTTTCCTGAACCCGGTGTTCCTATGACAAGACACGGTCCGTTAAAATGTTCTATTGCTTTTTTCTGCTGTTCATTTAAACCCAAAACCTTGTACTCCTAACTAACTGATTTAATGTACTCTCGAAAGTATTCGTTTTAATAAGATACCGAAAGTATATTTTAGGCAGGATTTCAAAACATACGAAATCCTGCCTTTTCATTTTACTTTTTCATAACCTTCTCCACAAGTTTTTAATTTATCACCGGACATACCTTAATCATGACCGTTCATTTAACATAATATTTTCATCTGCCATAAATATGCTTAAACTCATTTGTAAACAATTAAAAATCAACGACCTGTGCAAACATATCTCTCAGATTGCCATATGCCCTGTAATCTGCACGGTCATCACCAACTTTTTCTTTGTCATTTAGAAGAAGAAGTTTATCTCCTTTGTAATACTTCACCATATAACGACAGAGTGTTGAATTTATCCCGGCACCTAATACTAAAAGTATATTAGCATTCTCAACTGCATTGCTGGCTTTGCTTATCTTTCCATTATCAAGCATTTCTCCAACAAGCGTAAATCCCGGTCTGAGCGGAATACCACACTTTTCACATACCGGTATTCCTTTTGCGTGTTTTATATAAGCTGAGTCATACAACCTTTTACATATCGGACATACATTTTCATCTACAGAACCATGAAGCTTTATAACATTGCTACATCCGGCTTTGTCATAAATGGAATAAACTGAGCGGGTAACCACCGCACTTAGCTTGCTGCACTGTTGTAATTTATATATCCCATAATGGATAGGCGACGGCTGTGGGTCATCAATATTTAAAATAACTTCCTTATAATACTTGTAAAACAAAGCTGCACGTCTCGTGTAAAATGATGAAGATACTATCTCATCGTTTGAATAACCATATTTTTGCTCAACATCATATGCCAGATGCTCAGCATTTACACCGTTAAGTCCCATGTCATATGTAATGTTCATACCCGCAAGCACTACGATATTGCCGCCCTCGCGTATAATGTCTCTCATTTTTCCAAGAACCTGCTCCATAGAACCCTCATTTCTGCACACTTGGCACACATAAGATTTGTGCCAAGTGTGCACAGACACAAATTTTCTTTGTGAAAAATCGGATTTTTCACGATAAAATCTTGCATATATGGATTTTTCACACAATCTTCCATTTTTCTATTTTTTAGTGATGGAATAATCTAAGTCCCGTGAATGCCATAAGTATTCCAAATTCGTTGCAGGCATCGATTACAGACTGGTCATTCTTTGAACCGCCTGCCTGTGCAACATACTTGACACCGCTCTTGTTTGCACGCTCGATATTGTCACTGAATGGGATAAACGCATCTGAACCGAGTGTAACTCCGTCAAGATTTTTAATCCACTCTGCACGTTCCTCTCTTGTCATAGGTTCAGGCTTCTCAGTGAAGAACTGCTCCCATTTGCCGTCTGCGAGAACATCCATGTAATCATCTGAGAGATATACATCAATAGTGTTGTCCCTGTCAGGTTTTCTGATGTCATCTTTAAACGGAAGATTAAGTGCTTTTGGTGACTGGCGTAAGAACCACTTGTCTGCCTTATCTCCTGCAAGTCTTGTGCAGTGGATACGCGACTGCTGTCCTGCACCGATACCGATTGCCTGTCCGTCTTTTACATAACATACTGAATTTGACTGTGTATATTTAAGTACGATGTTTGCGATTATCATATCGTTTAATGCATCTTCTGAGAGTTCTTTCTTCTCTGTTACGATATTACCAAAAAGCTCTTTCGTTGTCTTGACTGTGTTGTGTCCCTGCTCAAATGTAATTCCGAATACATCCTTTGTCTCAAGCGGTGCAGCCTCATAATCAGGGTCAATCTTGATAACACAGTAGTTTCCACGCTTTTTGCCCTTAAGTATCTCAGGTGCTTCGTCCGAATATGACGGTGCTATAATTCCGTCTGAGACAAGTGTCTTAAGATATTTTGCCGTTGCAACATCACACTCATCCGAAAGTGCCACAAAATCGCCGAAAGATGACATTCTGTCAGCTCCTCTTGCTCTGATGTAAGCTGTTGCCATAGGAGTAAGTTCTATATCATCATCTACGAAATAAACCTTTTTCATAGTGTCCGTAAGAGGTACATCTATAGCGGCTCCGGCAGGACTTACGTGCTTAAATGAAGCTGCCGCAACATGACCTGTAGCCTCTTTTACTTCCTTAACAAGCTGCCAGCTGTTAAAAGCATCCAAAAGATTTATATATCCCGGCTTTCCGTTTAAAACCTCAAAAGGCAGGTCACTTCCGTCTTTCATAAATACTCTTGCTGGTTTCTGATTTGGGTTGCATCCGTACTTTAACTGAATTTCGTTCATTGAATATCTCCTTTCGTAAATGAAAACATTAGGTGATTGCGAAACTAATTTTATGTTGTGATAATTGTGTACCCATAACAAATAATACCGTCGACACGCTCTCGCTATGTTGTCGTTCGTAGCAGTACATAAATCAGCATAAAACGCTGATTAAGTGCTGACGAACGACAAAATGTCGACTAACATTATTTGTTACATCTACACAATTTAATTACAGATAATCGCAGTTTCTCAAATACCTAATTAAGCAAAAAAAACCGACACTTCCGGGAACTTTTCTGCCCAGACGGTCGGCTGTCAAACTGTTATACTCCCTGTGGTCACTTCCACTTCCGTCAGTCATATAACTAAATTTAGTTTATCATAATTTATTTCACTCTGCAAGTTCTTTTTCTTCTATTATCTGCTTTGCTTTTCTCTTTACTTTGGCTCTGAAATGCTCCCTGTCTACTGCAAGTGCGAGTCCCATCTCCGCCATCGTAAATACGACCGCCGAGCCTCCATAACTTATAAATGGCAGTGATACACCCGTGTTTGGTATTATCATGAGCACGACAAAGATATTTACGACAACCTGCAATGCTATATGTATCGCAATGCCTGCAACCATTGCTCTGCCAAACACTGTTTCTGCTCTCCCTGCTATTTTGAACAACTGATAGATAAGGTATATAAACATCATTATCAGTATCCCTGCACCAAGTATTCCAAGTTCTTCGCATATAACGGCAAATATCATGTCGTTCTGTGCTTCAGGAATTTTAGAGAGCTTCTGGACACTGTTTCCAAGTCCTTTTCCGGTAAATCCTCCCGAAGCAACCGCATAGAGTGCCTGAAGTGACTGATAGCTCTCATCATCCGAATACTTAAGCGGCGCAAGCCATCCTAAAAATCGTCTTATTCTGAAACTATAATCCTTAGGGTTTACATTTAATTTGATAAGACCTCTGAGATAATTTATATAATAATATACACCGACACCTCCGGCTGCAACAACTCCGATATGTATTTTCCAGAACGGAGTCATAATAAAAGTCATTCCAAAGATTATACCGCCGATTATGATGGCTGATGAAAGATTGGAACTGACTTTAAACAGAAAGAGTACCGAAAGCACTGACGGAATCCATATAAACAGCAATACTCCTATTTTGTTTCTGTGATTGATATATTTAGAAATCATTGCTGCAACCCACAGGATAATGAGTATCTTCGATACCTCGGCAACCTGCAGTGAGAGTGGTCCTATCTTTATCCATCTTACCGCACCTTTTGCATTTACTTTAAACGGCGAAAATAATGCAAGCGTCGTAACTATTGACAGGACATATATAAGCCATGATAAAGATATTTTCTTATTTTTTAATGCTTTTACATTTTTAAACAGATGTGATTTTGAAAAACGATAAATATGCAGCTGGTTGTAGTTGCACAGGCGTATGACAAGCATAACACCAAAGCCAAGAACAACATTAAATATCTGCTTTTTTGCAAAATACATACCATCGTAATTGAACTTTGGACTCAGGCTGCAATTATAACTTGATGCACTGTATATCATAATAATGCCGAACACATTCAGCATAAAAAGAATCATGATAACTTTTATGTCAACTCTTTCCTGATTGTCTATATATGAAGCAAGCGCACGTCTTGCTGATGGTTTTCTAAGCATTCGCCTGCCCCCCTCCGGATAATCGTGTCATTTCATAATGATATTGACAGCAATTTTTATGCAGCCATACATTTTTGTCTGCAATTAAACCCTGCATCATATAATTTAACACAAAAAAAACATAAAGTCCATTATAAATCACAATCTGACTGACAGTTCAGTAACAGTTCAGCCATAAAAAGATAATTGGCAATACAATGAGCTTGTTCATTGTATTGTTAAGTACCTTTTTATGGTAGAATAGCCTTTCATTTCTGAA
>JBNMLR010000005.1:0-20527 GCA_050874945.1 Butyribacter sp.
CGCAGTTGGTTAGCGCGCCAGATTGTGGCTCTGGAGGCCGAGGGTTCGAATCCCTCTATCCACCTTTGATATCCTTGTAGTTTACAAGGATTTTTTACTATATAGGAGAGTTGCAAGTATTTAAAGTTGATTTATGAAAGCTTTTTTATATAGTCTTTGATATAATCAGATTACTATTCATATAAAAATGTGAATGGCATATATGATGGGCCGTCGCCAAGCGGTAAGGCACAGGACTTTGACTCCTGCATCCCGCGGGTTCGAATCCCGCCGGTCCAGTTGCGTTAAAGAACAGATATAAAGGAAAGAGGATGGTTGAGATGAATATTGTATGTTTGGACTTAGAGGGTGTACTTGTACCGGAAATCTGGATTGCGTTTGCTGAGGAGACAGGGATTCCGGAACTTAAGAGGACAACAAGAGATGAGCCTGATTATGACAAGCTTATGAACTACAGACTCGGAATTTTAAAAGAGCATGGTCTTGGTCTTAAAGAAATTCAGAACACTATTGCAAAGATTGATCCTATACCTGGAGCAAAAGAGTTTTTGGACGAGCTTCGTTCCATCACACAGGTTATCATAATCAGTGATACATTTACACAGTTTGCAAGTCCGCTTATGAAGAAACTCGGCTGGCCTACAATTTTCTGTAATTCACTTGAGGTTGCGGATGACGGAGAGATTACAGGATTTAAGATGCGTTGTGAGCAGTCAAAACTTACAACGGTTAAGGCTCTCCAGTCTATCGGTTATGAAACTATCGCAAGTGGTGACAGCCACAATGATCTCGGTATGATTCGTGCAAGCAAAGCGGGATTTCTTTTCAAGAGTCCGGACAGCATTAAGGCAGAAAATCCTGACCTTGAAGCATTTGATACATATGACGAGCTTATGGCAGCTATCAAAAAGGCTTTATAATAAAAATTATTCAGGCTTAAAATATTCTTACGGATTAAAGAGAGATTTAAACTCCCGGACTGTTGAGTTCGGGAGTTTTTTGGTTGTTAATCTATAAAAATTTGCAAAAAATATATAAATATTATGTAAAAAATGGTATAATAAGTTTTATTAAAAGTTGTCTGCCGGGCAGGAAATGTAAGGCAGCGATAAATAAAAAAAGCACTGTAGCTTATACTATGGTGAGAGATATACAGAACGGAGGGTTATTATGGAGAAAAAAAGGAACACGTCAATTAAGACGAAACTGCTGGGAATAATAATTCCTGTGGTAGTTGCGATTGTGGTTGTACTGGTACTTGTTGCCTATGAGATGTCCTCAGGTATAATTGAAAATTATTCAGAAAATCTTTTGGAGTCTTCAGTAGGTAACCAGACAAATGAAATTCAGGCATGGCTAGATAAAAATATTGCAGGAATCAAGTCAGCTAAAAAGGTTATTGAACAGTTAAAGCCTAATGACAGAGAATTGCAAAATATTATCAACGGATATTACGGATTTGATGAGAACTATCCCGGCGGTATCTATATAGCTGATTCAACAGGAAAACTCATGAAAGCGTCCGGGTCTGATAAATCTGAAAGCGATGTAAAGGGAAGTGTATGGTATAAAGAGGGACTTACAAGAACCAATCCCAAAGTCGGTTCTGCATATAAAAATGCAAATGGAGAGAATGTGATAAGTGCATCAGCCATGATAAATGACGGCTCTGACAATATTCGTGTTATCTCTGCCGACATGACACTTGACCGTGTTGCGATTATTGTTAATTCGTTTATAGAAATGAAACACGCAGAAGCGGTTCTTATCGACAAGAACACCGGAGTGATAATCGCCAACAGAGACAGTGAACTTATCTCACAGAAGATTGGTGACGGAAACCAGACAAACTATTACAAACAGCTTGCGAAAAAGATAGATGCAAAAAATTATGATTCCACAACACTTGATGGAAACATGACTGTTTTTAAAGAGGTTGACGGAACAGACTGGCTGCTTGTTTCCTATATACCAAAGAGCGTTATAATGGCAGATATTGCTCATCTTCGTATGGTAATGATAGTTATAAGTGTTGTTTGCATACTTCTGTTATGTGTACTTATTGAGCGTGTGACACACGTTGTTATCAAGCCTGTAAAGAAGATGACAAAGATTATCACACAGATGTCATCGGGAGATTTCACTGTTACGATGGATGTTAAGGGCAACGATGAGATTGCCGTTATGGGTTACAGTGTTAAGAACTTTATTAAAAATATGAAACAGATGATAAAAGAAATGGGTGATATTTCCGGAAAACTTAAAAATCAGGCAGATACAAGTAAGGAAGTTTCCGGTGAAATGAACTCGGCGGCGGCAATTCAGTCACAGTCTATGGGTGAATTGAACACGACAGTCGACCAGCTTTCCCTCTCGGTAAATGAGATTGCCGAAAATGCAACACAGCTTGCAGGAGTCGCATCTGACACCAAAGAGGACAGCAGTCAGGTTAAGCAGAAGATGAATGAGACAGTGCATATTTCTGAAAAAGGCAGACAGGATATGGAGCAGGTCAGCAGTGCGCTTGAGAGCATAGAGGAGTCGATTCATAATCTTGAAACTGCCGTAAATAAAGTTGGAAATGCATCAAGCGAGATTGTCCAGATTATCAATCTTATCGGTGAGATTGCAGAAGAGACAAATCTGTTGTCATTAAATGCGTCTATTGAGGCGGCACGCGCAGGAGAAGCAGGAAAAGGCTTTGCGGTTGTTGCGTCAGAGATAGGAAAACTTGCAAACAACAGTACGGAGTCAGTGGCAAATATTACGACACTTATAACAGAAATCAACAATCTTGTTGATGATGCGGTCAAACAGGCGGCAAGCAGTGCTGAGGATGTATCAGGTAGTGCAGGTCTTATACATACGGCAGTTGATACATTTGATGTTATTTTCAAGAATATACAGGATACAGGTGAGTTGATAAGCGAAATGGTAGACAAGATAAATGATGTTGACGCTGTTGCGACAAATGTTGCAGCCATTTCAGAGGAACAGGCAGCAAGTTCAGATGAGATACTTGCAACTTCAGAATCAATGCTTCAGCAGGCAAAGAAGATTTCTAAGAATAGTGAAGCAGTTGAGGATGAGGCAGAAAATCTTGCCATGTCTGCGGTGCAGCTTGAAAATCAGGTTAAACAGTTTCAGATATAGGTAAAGGAGGTATAACTCATGAAGAAGATTGTAAGTTTGGTTATATGCATTGCTTTAATGATATGTTGTCTGAGCGGATGTAATTCAGGTTCAAAGAGCGGCGAAACAAATGCAGATGGAATGAAAATCCTTATATCCGTATCACAAGCGGATGATTTCAGAGGAACATTTGCACAGAAAGCTAAGGAACTGGCAGAGAAAAGTGGTGCACAGGTTGAGGTTGTTGATGAAAACAATTCCATTGAGACACAGGTAAGTGATATAAAGAAAGCGGTATCAGAAAAATATGATGCGATAATATGCGGTCTTGTAGATATTGATACGGCATTTGAAGTTGAAGCTATTGCGGGAGATATTCCAATCGTATTTTTCAATACCTGTCCGGATGATGATAAGCTTGAAGCAGGAAAATATGTCTATGTTGGTTCAAACGAGGAAGATGCAGGAAAATATCAGGCTGAATACATTCTCAATGCGTTTAAGTCATCAGATGAGATAAATGTGGCTATATTTAAAGGTGCACTTTCACACGCGGCAACAAAACCGAGAACAGAAGCCTTGAAAAATGCTTTGAGAGCATCAGGAAAGACCGTAAACTTTGTATTTGAAGATACGGCAGAATGGGACAATGTCAAGGCAGAAGATATGTTTAAGCTGTTTTTAAAGACAGGTCAGAAGTGCGATGCAGTTGCCTGCAACAATGATACAATGGCAACAGGTATTATACAGGCGTGCAAAGACGAGGGCATTAAGGACATAAAGATATTAGGAATTGATGCTACGGCGGACGGCTGTAAGGCTATTGAATCGGGTGATATGGCATTTACTGTATATCAGTCGGCTACCGGGCAGGGAGAAATGGCAGTCAAGGCTGTTATAGACCTTGCAAAAGGCGGAGATTTATCAGGACTTGATGGAGTTACAAAGGACAAGAAATATGTCTGGGTACCATTTGAAAAGGTAGACAGTTCAAATGTAAAGGACTACGAGTAAGGCTTACACGGAGTATAGTAAAAGTTACAAAATAAGGCGAAAAGATAAAACAGAAAGATAAATCATCAGAACAAAGAAAGAAGCGTAAATCAGAAATAAGAAAGAGTCAGCAGATTTAGATTTGCTGGCTCTCTCTGTTTAAGTAAGAAATTATATGAGTGACAGTTCAGCTTTTTATATCAGAAATGAAAGGCTGTTCTACCATGTTATCTTTTTATTTTAAATAGGTGTCTTCAAACTCTGCAACAGGGATAGGCTTTGAAAAATAATATCCCTGATAAATGCGGCATCCCATTTCAGTAAGTGTAGTGACCTGTTCTTTCGTCTCAACACCCTCCGTGATAACTGAAAGACCAAGTGTTTTTGAAAGGTCTATAATGTTGTTCAGTATAGACATACTGCGTTTCATTCTGTCAGGTTTTGTTGTTCTTAAAAATCCCATATCTATTTTAAGAACGTCAACATCCATATCCTTTAAGGTGTTTAAAGATGAATAACCGCTTCCAAAATCGTCAATCTCGACTTGGAAACCGTAGTCTCTGAATTGTTCAAGGATTTCAAGTTCACCTGCCATTCCTGTCATTATGGCGGTTTCGGTAATCTCAAGTTTAAGTGTTTTAGGGATGATGCCATATGTCTCAACAAGTGAAGTTATGGTTTTGTAAACATCCATGTAATAAAAATCTTTTGCTGAAATATTTACTGAAATATAAAGTTCGTTTTTGCCCTGTTTCTGCCACTCTGAAAGTTTTTGAACGGCGAGTTCCCAGACATATTTGTCAAGGCGGTAGATAAGTCCCGTCCGTTCAAAGACATCAATAAAATCTCCGGGGAATATAAGTCCTCTGTCAGGATGCTGCCAGCGTACGAGAGCTTCTGCACCGAGCATCTGTCCGTCAGGCGTCATCTGCGGCTGCAGGAACATACAGAACTGCCTGTCTGCGATTGCCGTATCAAATTCGCCAACAAGGCGTTTCTCAAGCAGAGTGTCATTAAATATATTGTCGTTGTAATAAGCAATACATTTATCATATGTTTCGTGAAGTGTTTTAATTGCAATATTGGCTTTATCACACATGATGGAAACATCTTCGCTACAGTCTGTTATCTCATATACACCGACATAGATATGCAGGTGATAAAGAGTATTGTTAAAAGTTTTGCTCAGAGTGTTTATCGCATGGAGAAAATCTTCTTCCTTAAATCTGTCTTTAGGGATACATACCGCAAATTTATCACCACCTGTTCTGCCGTAAATAATACCCTCTCCGCAGGTGGTTTTAAGGAGATCTGCAAGCATTTTTAACACTTCATTACCCTTTTCAAGTCCGAACAGGTCATTTACAAGTTTAAAATCCTTGATGTTTGAACAAAGGATAAAGCGTGGCGTATCAGGGTCTTTTTTGAGAAGTTCTGATACTTTCTCATTGAAATATGTAGCGTTGTATATTCCCGTAAGTCTGTCATGTGTTGCAAGGTAGCGTTCCCTGTTGTATGCCATGTACTTTTCGGTTATATCTATAAGACTGATGAAGAAACCGATATAATTTTTATGTGAATCATAGAGTTTTCTAAATTCAGCATCAAAATGATGTTCCTCATCGCCTAAAATTCTTTTTTCGCTCCATGTGAAATAGTCCTTGTTGTCTATTTCATTTTCTTCAAGCAGTTTTTGAGCATATCTGCTTATATTTTCGGTCGAATCATCATCTGAACCCGTCTGAAAGAGTTTGCGTGCACTGTCGTTTGCATATGCACATTTGTTGTCAATGTCAAAACAGATTACGGAATTGTTTATCTCAGCGACTACGATAGAAAGCGTTTTGTCTATCAGCTCATTTGGTGTATGGTAAAATGTAAAATAACATATAATAAACGCAGCCAGCAGGAAAAACGGAAGTGACAGGTCTATAGGAAAACCTGAAATCGTATATATGAGGTTTAAAATAATGATGACACCCATAATTGATACGATAGGATAGTATTTCTTGCGGTAAAAATGAGGTATCTCCGCAATCTTTACTATCAGTGATGCAATAAACATCAGCACGATAAAGTACGCAAAAGTGTAATGTATATAATATGCGGCATATGTTTTGTCAATGCGGTAGATTAAAAGGTCACCGTAAGTCGCAAGTTTTAGTGTAAAGGCATGATGATAAAAAGCATTTAAAAATAAAGATATACCATCTGCGAAAGCAAGTATAAAACATCCGGTTCTGAAAGGTCCGACTTCGCTGAAAACAAGCGTGTACTGCTGCGAGTATTGCAATATGTAAATGAGCATTAAATCATAGGAAAAAAGATATAATGCCATTGCAAGATATGATACGGTTTCATTTACATTCAGCGTAAACAGGCCGTTTCCTACTATAGTGAATATCGCAAAGACAAGACATCTTGTGATGGAAGAT
The DNA here is from genome assembly GCA_050874945.1 of Butyribacter sp. Lineage (GTDB taxonomy): Bacteria > Bacillota > Clostridia > Lachnospirales > Lachnospiraceae > Butyribacter. The sequence continues at coordinate 6,561 of JBNMLR010000005.1, forward strand.
GAAATGTCATTGTGAAATTTTTTTATGTTTTTTATACAGACCAGTATTGGAATTATCATTAAGTATATTAGTATCGTATATATTTTACCCATTCAATGCCAACCTCCATTAAAAGAATGTGTTAAATATTAGTGTCTGAACATAGATAATACGCTATCTAATTTATCGGTATTTTCTCTGTTGGTATTTACAAGAGCCTCGTTGTCATCAACTACCGTGGAGAGTTCTGATGTTTTCTCCGCAATATCATTTATGCCGTCAGCAGTCTCAGAAACTGTTATATTGACTGTATTTACCGAATCAGCAATATTGACAATAGACTCTAAAAGTATCTCTATCTGTTCGTTTATGGCTGTCATGCTGTCATCAAAGACAGTGGCGTCACTGTTGTACTGTTTTGCAACATCGGTAAAATCTTTATAATCGCTTAAAACAGTTTCATTGAGAAAAGCAGTACTTTCCTGTAAGCACTGTGTAAGGTCAGATACGGCAGTATTTACTTCGCCGATGATGGTTTCGATATTGCTGACTGTTGCCGTTGTCTGGGTTGCAAGATTACCTATCTCGTTTGCAACAACAGCAAATCCCTTTCCGGCTTCACCTGCTCTTGCGGCTTCAATAGAAGCGTTGAGGGCAAGCAGATTTGTCTGTTCAGAGATTTCGAGAATAGTCTGGGTAAACTGGTTTATCTTTTCGACAGATTTAGCCTGTATCATTGCCTTGTCCATCTTCTGTCTGACATTTTCGTATATATCGACGGTTTTATCTGTTGCAAGTTTTGTTTTCTGTTCAAGATTATGAGCTCTTTCTTTTATTGTCTGTGCCGTTTCTTTTCCGTTGCCTGAATGTTGCTCAATGTCTGTAGCGTGCTGTTTTATCTCGCCGACAGTTTCATTTACAGTCTCCATGGTTGCGGCACTTTCCTGCATTGCGGCAGCAATCTCGCGTGTCGTATCATTGTTGGAACTGCTCATTGTATGTATTTTGTCAGTGATTTCAGTGAGCTGGTCCGATGTACTCTTTATATCTGATTGTACCTGCTTTATGGTTGATACCATATTGCGGAGATTTTTTCGCATTTCGTGGAGTGACAGTGCCATATGCCCCGCTTCATCTTTGTGTTTGTAAAGTTTTTGAGATGCAGGGTTGCTCTTGAAATTAAAATCGGCAGTATCCTGTACTATGCCGTCAATCTGTTTGATAGGTCTTGTAATCGCAGTGCCTATGATAAAACCTATTATAATAGTAATAATTACGGCAGTAACGGCACCGCCTGCAATCTGTTTTGACAGTGCATCGGACTGGTCGTTTAACTCGCTTTTTGGAGCAGTAAGGATATACTTCATACCATTTTGCAAGGTTTTGTAATACATTACTTTTGATGTGTTTTTATATGAGTATGAAATCAAGGTCTGTTCCTTTTTGGTATCTTTGAGGGCACTTACAAGCGGACTTGTACCACTGTCCTCTTTTTCAAGGCTTGTACCTACATCAAGTTTGTTGTGATATGTAATATTTCCATCACTGTCTGTGAGGAATGAATAGCCTGTTTTAAAAATATTTGATGAATTTACCGTATCGGTAAAGGTATTGAAATTTATATCCATACCTACGACACCTATTGACTTTCCGTCAACATAGATAGGTATAACATAGGATATCATGTAAACATTTATATTGGAATTCATGTAAGGAGACATCCATGTTGCTTTTTTGTTTTTGACGGGAATGTAATACCAGCCGACGTGTTCCGTATCATCCTGGTCATACATAGAAAAATCAGTAGGAGTCACACTCTTAAATTTGCTTTTGTCATCGTCTCTCGTAAGGAATAATCCGCTTGTAGGCTCGGTATATTCAGGATTGTACCTGATATAAGCGGCAAGGGCACCCGGAGTGTCTGAAGCTGACTCCATAAGTATAGGAAGCATTTTTCTTGTATATTCATTTACATACTGGGTGTTGCTGCAGAATAGTGCGGTATTGTCAATTTTTGCTTTTGCCATGCTGTAAACCATGTTTACGGAATTTTCAACATTCTGCATGGTTTCGTTTAATTTATCTGTCTGTGTGATGCAGGCAATCTCCATCTGTCTTTTGGAATCTTCGACAGATGTTTTTGAAGAATTTACAATACTTATGGCACCGCATATAACAGTTGAAAGGAGTGAGCAGAATATAACTGCTGCAATAATTTTGGTCTTGATAGATTTCATAATAATGTCCCTCCTGTCTCGTTTGTATATCATTAAATACCAATTATATTTTAGATTAAGGGTGTATATGATTATTTTACCACAAATTGGATGATTTTGAAACGAGTTGAGGTAAAATAAATTTAACACTATCAAGTGCAAAAATATGTTTACTTTAATGAAAAGTGTGTTAAAATAATTTGCGGTCTGTGAAAAGTCATACAGAAGTATGGAAACGAGGTTTAAATTAAGATGAAAGATTTGACAAAAGGAAAAACATTGCCGCTTATAATGGGATTTGCAATCCCTATTGCGATAGGAAATATATTTCAGTTGTTCTACAGCCTTGCTGACACGAGGATAGTGGGGCAGTTTCTCGGAGAAAACGCACTTGCGTCCGTCGGTGCGACAAGCTCCCTCAACAATATGATAATCGGTTTTCTGCTCGGTATGACAAACGGATTTGCGATAATCGTTGCCAGAAGCTATGGTGCAAAGGATGAAAAAGCGATAAAAAAGGCAGTAGCGGCAACATTTGTGCTTGGTATAGCGGTATCGTTTGTATTTACCGTGCTCAGCGTGGGATTTTTAAGAAACATACTTGAATTTCTGAATACTCCAAAAAATCTGATAGACGGTGCTTACAGATATTTCAGGATAATCCTTTTAGGAATGACGGGCGCAATGCTCTACAATGTCTGTGCAGGACTATTCAGGGCGATAGGGGACTCAATAACTCCACTTATTTTTCTGATAATCTCCACATTTGTTAATATAGGTCTTGATATTTTGTTCGTTTGTGGATTTAAGTGGGGAGTTGAGGGAGCGGCATTTGCAACAATCCTGTCACAGATAATGTCATTTGCGTGCTGTTTTGTGTATATGCTTAAGAAATATCCCGTACTTCACTTTGGAATAAAAGACATAAAACTTGAAAAAGGACTTGTAAAATCAATGTTTGCGATAGGCTGCTCAATGGGATTTATGAGTTCGCTCATCAATATAGGTTCCGTTGCACTTCAGGGGGCGATAAATTCTCTCAATAACGCAAACTACATAGTCGCACATACTGCGGCAAGAAAGATTTCAGAATTTTTCATGCTGCCGTTTACCGTGTTTGGAACAACGATGGCAACATTCTGCGGTCAGAATATGGGGGCAAAGAAATCTGACAGAATAAAGAAATGAATATGGCAGGTAACGATAGTCACTTGGATATGGTGTGCATTTATGGTGCTTTTGTCATATACGGTTGTGCCGTACATGGTCGAGATGATAACTGCGACAAAACAGCAGCAGGTAATAGACACCGCAACGCTTTATCTTCGAGTTGACACACTGCTCTATTTTATACCGGCGGTCATATGTATCCTCAGAAATGCAATGCAGGGAATAGGCGACAGCGTTACACCTGTTGTATCAAGTTCATTTGAGCTTATATGTAAAGTGCTTGTAGCAACATTTCTGACACCGGTACTCGGATACTGGGCAATCATATGGGCAGAGCCTATTGCGTGGGTTATAATGGTAATACCGCTGCTTATCGGGATAAAGAAAAATCCGGTGATAAACGGGGCGGGGTAGACATATTAGACTATTGCGAAACTAATTGTAGGTTGTGAAAAATGTGCGGATATAATCAATAATAATGCAGGCACGCTTTCACTATGCTGTCACCGTAGCAGTACATAAAGGGTGTAAAAACCACCCTTAAGTACTGACGGTGACAGAAATGCCTGCTAACATTATTGATTATATCCGCACAATTTAGTTACATTTAATAATAGTTTCGCAAATCCTTATCTTTTATATAAAATACACCGCCCGTTTTTGCCGATTTCTTCGACTGCACCGGTTCGTTTTAGGACGGTAAGTGTAGTCTGTGCAAGGCGGAGAGGGATTTTGGCACATTTGGCAAGGTCTTTTGAGGTGAATTTTTCCGGGAGATTATCGGGCAGCAGCAGGGCATAGTCTTTGCCGCCGTCTATATAGAGTTCATCATGGAGTGCGACAGGTATGCGGTCGTACCGTGATGAGCCTTTTTTTCTTGTCTCGTTCCAGCCGTTTAAAAGTCGGTATTCCTCCATATCAACAAGAACAAGACAGATGTGCAGGTTGGGGTTTGATAAAAACATACTTATCTTATACAACTCGATAAAAGCATCAAAAAAAGTTCCTGTTTTAGGTGATTTCCGTTTTTTTGAGACTTCCCCCGTGTCTTCGTCTATCCAGTAAAGCCACTTGTTGTGTGGGATGGGATAGACAATGGTAACGGGATATTTTTCCAGAAAGACATTGAGTTTCCTGCGCATGGCATTGAAACTTCTTGTCTGTATCTCTATGATTTCATCATCACGCAGAATATCCGCAACAAAGTGGTCAACTTTTATTTCCTGATGCAAAACATCGGGTTCATAAAAGTTTTTGAGGACTGCGTGCATAGTTTTTTCTTTTAAAGTGCCGATACCGTTGGTTTCACGCTCTTTGGCAACAATTTTTTTGCAGGCATCGGCGAAAAGTTTCTGGTCGTATGTAGTGACTGACATAGGGCGGCTCCTAGGGGTTAGATATAATATCTTTACTTCACAAATTTAACTGAATAATAATATATATAATCATTGTTAGTCTCGTCAAGTCCATCAATACTATTCTTTGTGATATGTTGTATAGCATATGTACTAACGCTGTTTTTGCCGTACATCAGTGCGGCTATCCCCTGTTCGGTGCCGGGTTTTATCCTGAGGGTATCGAGTATCAGCGTTGATGCCTGCATATATGATTTTCTGTCTTTGATATTTTCTAAAATCTTGTTTTCATTTGAGTATTGGCTGGTTTCATCCGTGATTACCAGTTTTGCTGCTGAATAATCGGAATTAGGAGTAATCAATATAATGCCGTTGTTGGCTGACGATGATTTGCCATAAGTCAGTTTAGCAATATTTTTATGTGATATTCTTTTTCCAAAGCGGTATTCTGACAAATAAATATCCATTTCTTTGAATGAGTCTTTTGTATTATATTTAAACATCATTGTCTGGTCTGTTCCCGAAAACAATTTAGCGGTTTTTATTTCGGGGCTGTCGCTGTAAAAAGGTTCTATATAATTTTTAGGCTGTTGTAACCTGTTGTATAGCAATCCGCCTGCCGCTGTCAGAAATATAGCTAACAATACAAGAAGTGCTGCTATTATCCGTTTTAAACGGCTTTGCTTATGATTGCTGTCCTTGGATACCTGCATAAGTGTATCTTCAGATTTTTTTGCCACACTGACGGCATCAATATCCTCGCCCGCCAAAAATTCATTGATAGTAATGTTTAAAATACTGCATAATTCCATATACACGGAAACATCAGGCAGGCAAATACCTCTTTCCCATTTTGAAACGGATTTGTCACTCTTGTCTAACTTTTTAGCAAGCTGTTTCTGAGTCAGACCGATTTCCTTTCGTTTTCCGGCAATATATTTTCCGATTTTGATAAGATCCATAATCTGCATCTCCCTTCTTTTTTTATTAGTTTCGTCATTATAATATCCTTTTTAGGTGCAAAAAGTACACCTCTCAAAGGTAGAATTAGGGATTTTTTACTCAAAGAATAGTATATTTTACTGTTTTCTGCAAACAATAACCATTGTTCATAGTCAAGCGGACATTCGCAATCCGCTTTTCTAATTGTTTAATAATGTTGAAAATCAGATATATTGAAGTTGCTTGCAAATATCGCAGGTGCGAACATTAACAAAACGGAGGCAGTCGGAAAATGAATAGTGGTACGCAGCAGAACAGTACAGATGATAAAAAACAAAAAAGCTCCATTATTTTTGGAAGTGATTTCAAAATGCGTCAGCAGGAGATAAGCAATCTTTTTAAACTTGATGAAAATTTTGACCTGCTTCACCGTGAGGTCCTGATTGGCGGCAGAAAAATTTCTATATATTCAGTGGACGGATTTCTGCCCGGAGATACGATAGAAAAACTTATGCAGTTTTTTTATTCGATAAAAGAGGAGGATATGCCAGAGGATTTAGCAGGTTTTATAAGTAAGAGCACACCGTTTGTCGATATTATGGAGATTGATAAAGAACAGGATTTTATAGACAATTTCCTTGCCGGACTCACCTGTATGATGATAGAGGGGTACGAAGGAATTCTTGCTCTCGACCTTAGGGAATATCCGGGACGAAGCGTGGAAGAACCTGAAAAGGATAAGGTTTTAAGGGGGTCAAGGGATGGATTTATCGAGGCACTTATACCGAATATGGCACTTATCAGAAGACGAATAAGAGATAAAAACCTTATGTTTAAATTTGCGAGGGTAGGCAGAAGTTCAAGAACGGATATTGCTGTCGGATATATGTGCGGCAGGGTAAATGAAAAAGATGTAAAAAAAGTCATGGACAGCATAAATTCAATGGATGTGGATTCGCTTACAATGAATCAGGAAAGCCTTGCAGAAATGCTTTTTCCGGGAAAATGGATAAATCCGTTTCCAAAGTACAAATATACGGAAAGACCTGACACGGCGGCGGCAAGTATGCTGGAGGGAAGTATCGTAATACTTGTCGATAACTCACCTGCCGTTATGATACTGCCTACATCACTGTTTGGAATAATCGAGGACGCAAATGATTACTATTTTCCACCTGTAACGGGAACATACTTAAGACTTACGAGAATGGTGACAAATATCCTTGCTGTTTTTATCACACCTGTTTTCCTTCTCCTTATCGAAAATCCGGAGTGGGTGCCGAAGTGGCTTGAATTTATATTAATTCGTGATGACATAAATGTGGCACCGATATTCCAGTTCCTTATACTTGAATTTGCGATAGACGGATTGAAAATGGCAGCGGTCAACACCCCAAATATGCTCACAACACCGCTTAGTATCGTTGCCGGTATCGTATTTGGTGATTATACGGTAGACTCCGGCTGGTTTAATCCTGAGATAATGCTTTATATGGCATTTGTGGCAGTCGCAAATTATACACAGAGCAACATGGAACTCACCTATGCAGTCAAGTTTCATAGAGTCATACTGCTGATATTAACAAGTATATTTGGTGTATATGGATTTATAGCTGGAACGGTACTTCTGGTAGCATCACTTCTTATGACACATACACTATTAGGAGAGGGCTATCTCTATCCGCTGATACCGTTCAATGCAAAATGCCTTGCAAGAAGATTTTTTAGGATGAGCCTGCCGGCATATGAAAAGACGCACAAACAGGGATAAAATGGGGCGTCCATGAGGTTGGATAATAGCCACCATTCCCGGCGTCAGTCTTTAAAACAATAAAAAAAATCTAAAACATTTATTGATTTTTTATGTCCTCTGTACTATAATAACTCGGTATGCGAATAGTGTTATATTTTAATAAGTAGAAACAGTGTTATTTTACACAGGAGGCGTAAGAGTATGAAAACAGTAAAAAACAGCTTTTTAGCTATTGTATCAATGCTTCTTCTTGCGGCTGCCGTCAATCCGGCTGTGTCATTTGCAGCAGAAAAGGGAGCTGAGCAGGAGCTTGGAAACAGTCTGTCGCTTGCGTATTGTATTCCGTTTGTCGGAATGCTTCTTTGTATAGCAATATGCCCGTTGGTTATCGGGGAATTATGGGAAAAATATAAAGCGGTTGCAGTAATCTTTTGGTCGCTTGCGTTCCTGATACCATTTGCCATAGGTTATGGCGGAAGTAAAACTTTTGAAGAATTTCTCGAAGTTATTTTCGGAGATTACATCACATTTATAGTGTTACTGTTTGGTCTGTTCTGCGTGGCAGGAAATATAGCACTTGAGGGAGACCTTGTCGGTACACCTAGAGTGAACATTCTGATGCTTCTTATCGGTACGCTTTTGTCGAGCTGGATTGGTACGACAGGAGCAAGTATGCTTATGATAAGACCTATAATCAGAGCAAATAAATGGCGTAAGAGAAAAGTACAGATAATAGTATTTTTTATCTTCCTTGTATCAAATATCGGAGGATGCCTTACACCGGTCGGTGACCCTCCGCTTTTGATGGGATTTATGAATGGTGTTGATTTCTTCTGGAGTTTGCACCTCGTTCCGGTATTGTTATTAAATGTTGTACTTCTTTTAGCACTTTTCTTTGTAGTAGACACAAATGCGTATAAGAAAGACATTGCTGACGGTCTTAAACCGGAAGTGCTTGAGAATAAAGCACCTATCCGTCTTGCAGGTGCAAAGAATATAATCTTTCTTGCAATGATAGTCGGAGCAGTTATATTGAGTGGTGTTCTTCCACAGATAAGTCCGTTCTTTGCAAAGAACATTCATATATACGGTGAGGTAGAGTTCGGCTATGCATCACTTCTCGAAGTTATCATAATACTTGCCGCGGCTTTGCTTTCGTACAAGACTACGGATAAGAGCATCAGGGAGGATAACCATTTTACATGGGATGCCATCGAGGAAGTTGCAATTCTTTTCATCGGTATATTTATTACAATGATACCTACACTTCTTATTCTCGAAGTAAAAGGCGGGGAGCTCGGAGTGACAAAGCCGTGGCAGTTCTTCTGGATAACAGGATTTTTGTCAAGTTTCCTTGATAATACACCGACATACCTTGTATTCTTCAAAACAGCACTTTCGCTTGGCTTTAAAGACGGAATACAGGTCACGGGAGGATTTATTCCAAAAATACTTCTTATGGCGATTTCGTCAGGTGCGGTATTTATGGGAGCAAACACATATATCGGAAATGCACCGAACTTTATGGTACGCTCGATTGCCGAGGAAAACGGTATCAAGATGCCATCATTCTTCGGGTATATGCTTTGGTCAATAAGCTGTCTTATTCCGGTATTTTTGATAGACATGATAGTGTTCTATTTATAATTGATATTAGCACAAATAAATAATATTTATAAAAAATGATATTTATCCGTAAAAAGGTAAATATCATTTTTTGTTGTATAAAATATCGAACCGATATAAAAGTTATTACAATATATAAGTAAAGGGGCAGTTACTATTACATTTTTAGTGTAAATGGCAGTAAAAGCTAAGGATAAAATAGAATTTTATGGGATAAAAATATACGATTATAAGATTATAAATAAAAATATAAGGGAAGAAATAATGACAAATTTGGAATTAGAACATTTTATCTCTGTTTATGAAAAGGATATTTATTCATTTTGCCTTAGTCTGACGGGAAATGGCTCGCTGGCTGATGACCTGTATCAGGACACATTTTTAAAGGCTGTTGAAAAAATGGGACAGATAAACAGTGATGGCAATATAAAAAGCTATCTTTTGTCGGTGGCTGTCAAAATATGGACAAACCGAAAAAGAAAATTTGCGTGGAGAAAAAGAATTGTTCCGACCGTTATGCTGAGTGATGTGCATGAAAATAATGTTCTCTCTGAGACGGATATTTTGCAGGATTGTGTAGATGCGGAGATAAAGAATGCAGTAAACAGTGCGGTTATGGGATTAGACGAGAAATACAAAATTCCTGTGCTTTTGTATTACATGGAAGAAATGAGCGTCACGCAGATAGCAGAGATAATGAAAATACCACAAGGGACGGTAAAGAGCAGACTCAGCACGGCAAGGAAATATTTGAAAAAAGAGTTGGAGGAATACAGAAATGAGTGAACAGGACAGAATTTTATTTGAAATGTTAAAACCGGAAAACAGACCTGCTGATGATATAAATAATGAAATTTTAAGAAAGTATCAGAGGAGAGTGAGAAAAAGAAAAATATTAAAACAGGCGGCTGTTGCGGCGGTTTTTATGATAGTTGTAACACTTGTGGGGACAGTCGGCTATGCGGCTGTAAATGATATATCAATAATGTCATTGTTTGATGGCGAGGGTAAAAAAGTAAGGGAGAAAGCATCAAAATTGATTGAGAAAGATGTAAAACAGGAGAGCGAAAATGAGTCGGAGCTTGTTAAATTTAAGGTAAAAGAGGCTTTATGTGACGGCAGCAGGATTGTCGTGAAAATAGATGCGACACCGGTAAACAGTGATAAATATATGGTTGTTCCGGCAAATGACAATGAAAACTTTGTAATGGAAAACTTAGGGATAAAGGGAAGTGACGGAAAACTGACAGTGAAGAAATATGCAGAAAAATATAATAAAAAATATCTTGAAACAGTTATCGGGATAAGAGGAGAGAGATTTATAACAGGGGAGAAAAGTTATTTGAAGAATGATGGGACATTGTCGTTTATTATCAGATATGATAACAGAAAAAAAGCAAAAAAAATAAATTATATATGCGATACCGCAGTTTATACAAATAAAAATATGTCGTACTCAGATGCAATAAAATCTCAGATTAAATTTCAGATAAAAAATGTAACGCAGAAAACAAAATCTGTGTATAAACCGGAGTCAGCAGACGGAGTAAAAGGCACGAATATTGTAGTGGATAAAGTGGTTTTCGTAAAAAGTGAGTTAGAACTGCTGTGCAAAGTTTATTATCATCAGAAAAATAATAGCGGAAAAAAGACAGAAATAGATGATATTTGTTTTAATATGCTGGATAAGAATGGAGATATTATTCAATCCGGTGATGGTGGAAACATAGAGACAGACAGCGGCGAGTTTATCCAGAAATGGTATTATCCGGCAATGAATTTGAATGAAAAAATAAAATTTGCCGTAAATGGAATATCTGACAAGAAAGTTTATGATGTGATTTCATGTGTAAGGTACTAAAGAAAAAACCAAGGATTTTTAGTTGCAGAGAAATAAAAACTTAAAAATAAAGTAATAAATAAAAAATACCAAAGAAAAAAAGAAATTTTTTGTTGAATGTAAAAATAAAATTTGAAAGATAAATAAAAAATTTTTGGTTAGAAATTAGGAATTTAGCAAGCGTATAATAAAAATTTTAAATGGGGAGAGCGTATGTTTCGTGGAGAATTTAGAAGAATTTTTACTTTAAAAAATATAGGAATTACATTGACGGTTTCAGAGATAATATTAATTTTTTCGTTTATAAGTTATGTAAATATTTATGGTTTGCGTGACTTTGATATATATTCATTTTATGAAAATATATTTATGGGCGGATTTATGGCAGAACTGATTTTGGTTCCGGCATCGGCAGTTGCAGGAGTGGCAATGTATATGGATTTTAAGGGAAAATGGAGTTATTTTATGGTAATCCGTGAGAATTTAAAAAGATACATAGCTGCAAAAATTATAAATGGAATAATATTTGTGGGATTTATTATTTTTAATGCAATGCTAATATTTGCCGCATGTTTGTATATAATGGTATATTTTAACGGGTGTGGAGTAGGAAGTGCTGTTGAAACGGATAAATATATTGACATATTTCAAAAGAGCAGAATTGGATATTTTTTGCTTAGAAATACAATGACGGCAGCAGCCGGAATGATTGTGACGGAAATCGCACTGGTGGCAGTTGTCTTGATAATGAACCGTTATATCGCATATGTGGCATCATATATAATTTATGTTTTATTTGACAGCATTATCAGAGAGGGAAATATAAAATTTGTTGTAAAGATTTCGGATATTCTCGGAGGGATGGCGAGATTTGACGAAAATATATATCTGAATATGCTTGAATTATTTCTGATATTGATAATTGGTGCGGCTGTGTGTTTTCTGGTTATTTATAAGATAGTGGGGTGCAGATATTTTGATAAGAAGATTTCAAATTTGTTTTGATGTGATAAAAAATGAGATAGCAATGTGGCGGTACAAATCAAAAATATATGTTGCCGTAGTGCTTATAATCTGTTTTGTGCAGAATGATTTCAAAACCTTATATGAGTATGCCCAAAAAATAGGATACCGTGTAAATATATGTCTTATCCCGTATGTCTTTGTGCATCCTTATATGAGAATGATATTGTTTTTAATTGTTGTGTTTTTAATGTCGGATGCACCGTTTATAACCGAAAATCAGTTGTTTATAATTAGTAGAACAGGAAAGCAACTCTGGGGTGGCTGTCAGATAATTTATATTGCCATATGCAGTTTTTTACTTGATATTTTATTTATTGCAGCTCCGTTTATTTTTAATATAAACAAGGTTTTTGCAGGCGATAAATGGGGAACGGCAATTAAATCAATCAGCAGTCAGATAAATATCTTAAGTCCTGTTTCAGAAGAAATCTATACAAAATATACTCCGATGGAATGTCTGAAATATTATCTGATAATCTTATTTTTATTATTTAATGCCGTGGGTCTTTTTATGTATCTGGCAAATATATTAAGGGCAGGTGCGGCTGTGGCAGGCATTTTGTCAGGGTTTGTAATACTTGACCTTATGATACATCTGACCGGTATAGACGGATTGCTCTGGATTTCACCTGTTTCGTGGGTAAGGATTGACTGCTTGGCTTATGGACTTGATGCAGGCGTTCCGGGGATTTCTCAGATTATTGTAATAATGCTTGTGTTAAACAGCCTGTTGTGCATTGCCATATGTAGGACTTTAGAAGTTATGGAAATATCCGTGACGGTGAAAGGGGAATAAAAATGATTGATGAGATTGTAAAGGTTGAAAATATTTCTAAGAGTTACGGAAAGACACAGGTTTTAAGTGATGTTAACGTGAACTTTGAAAAGGGGAAAATTCATGGGATTGTCGGGCGGAACGGAAGTGGAAAAACAATGCTTATGAAAAGTATATGCGGTTTTGTAAATGTTGATAAAGGCAGGGTCATTGTCGGTGGAAAAGAAGTCGGGAGAGATATTGATATTCCTGAAAATATGGGAATAATAATTGAAACACCGGGGTTTATAACTGGATATTCAGGAATAAAAAATTTAAAAATCCTTGCTGCCGTCAGAAAAAAGATAAAAACACAGCAAATTGAAGAACAGATGAGAACAGTAGAACTTGACCCAAAATCAAAAAAGCCGGTGTCAAAATATTCTCTCGGAATGAGACAAAAACTCGGAATAGTGCAGGCAGTTATGGAAAATCCTGAGATATTGATACTTGATGAGCCTATGAACGGACTTGATAATCATTCGGTCGAGGTTGTCAGAAAACTGCTAATGGAAATGTCAGAAAACGGAACAACCATAATAATAGCAAGCCATAATCAAAATGATATAGAGATATTATGTGATACTATCGTATATATGGATGGTGGCAGAATAATAAAAAGGGAGGAAAGAAACAAATGAAAAAAATAATTTATATTATCGTGACGGTTATTGCTGTTTGTACTGCCGGATGCAGTATAAATAACGAAAATATGGGAGGGCAAAAAAATACAAAAATTAATATAAATAAAGAAGTATCAAAGGATAAAAATAAACAGGAATATTATATGCAGTATAACGGAGATTATTGTGACTTTATGAAGTTAAATCCAAATAGTTTTATGACGCAGGATATTAAATGGAAAAGCAAAGAGAAAAGTGAAAAACTGAAAATGGTATCGTGGAAAGGGTCAAAAGGAGAATACTGTACGATGAGAGAAAAGGGCGAGCTTTTATATACAACAAAAAAATATGACAGTTCTTATTCTTGGCTGTTTAGTGATGATATGTTTGACGATGGAAGTAATAAATTTATTGGAAACTACCTAAAAAAATGGCATAAAAAAGAAGAAAAAACAACAAAAAAACAGGACGATAAAAAAGCGGAACTTGAAAAAAGAAATGCAGAAAATAAAGTAGAAGAAATTACAAAAAAACTTAATATATCACTTGAAAATACAACAGGCTGGTATCTGGACAAAAATTCACTTGTAAAACTTGGAAAAAACTTCATGTCAGATAAAGAA
>JBNMLR010000006.1:0-20362 GCA_050874945.1 Butyribacter sp.
GCTGCTCGAAGTATTTCTTACCAACTTCCATAACTACGTCTGAGAACATCTGGATGAAACGTCTGTATGAGTCATATACGAAACGCTCAAATGTTGGGTCTGGGTTTCCTTTGATCATTGTAGCTACAACATCGTCATTCAAACCAAGGTTAAGAATAGTGTCCATCATACCAGGCATTGAAGCACGAGCACCTGAACGAACAGAAACTAATAATGGATTCTCAGAATCTCCGAATTTCTTTCCGTTGATTTCTTCCATCTTCTTAACGCCGTCCATGATCTGAGCCATAATCTCGTCGTTAATCTGACGTCCATCTTCATAGTACTGTGTACAAGCTTCTGTAGTTACTGTAAAGCCCTGTGGTACAGGAAGACCGATATTTGTCATCTCTGCAAGGTTAGCACCCTTACCACCGAGTAAGTTACGCATGGTCATGTCGCCTTCGCTAAACATATATACCCATTTGTTTGCCATTGTAAAGTTACCTCCTAAATATGAATAAATAATTGTCCGCGATATAAATCGCATTGCAACCGCCATCATTTCAAAATGAAAATCCGGCACAAAACTGACTTCATGTCAGATATATCTGTATCTCCTGCCGGGCAGGAAACGGCACACTCCTCGAGTCAAGGAATGTACTCATGTCAATCAATAAACACGACATTTTCCGTTCCGCATGAAGCCGCTACCCATAGTATAACATATAAAATCAAAATGTAAAAATCTTTTTTTCAATATTTTGAAAAATTTGTAACAGTTCCGCCATAAAAAGTTGTTTGTCATATCATTACAAGTCTGACAACTCAGACCACTTTAAAACCACAAACCCTTATATATCCTCTCATTTTCAGCTTTAACTCAAACTCCCCGTCAGGAATTTTGCTGCCGTCAAGTTCTATATCATATTTCTTAAAGTCAGTCTTTCTTCCGAATGCTGCCCACGGCATCTTTTTGTCCGTCCTGAATGCAGCCGTACCTATCTCGCTGTGTATATCAGCGGTTTTTGTCTGTCCTTTTACAAATCGTCCGATTTTCTCATTATCTGCAAAAACTTCAACTACACCGCCGTCCTCTATGGAAGCCAGCATTTCGAGGGAGTATTTCTCCGAATTCTCTTTATCATAATAACCTTTGTTACCGGCATTGCCATCGGCATCACTGCCGATATTGTTTCTGTCACCAGCTTTATCAGTTATATCCGAATTAAACACGCACACATTTCTATATGAAACTTCGCCCTCTGTTTTGTTATCCGGCGTGCATACCGCATCAAATCCGTTTATGCCCTCATGCAGATAAATATTCTCATATGTATCATAATGGTCTGCTTTTATCGTCTGCCATGCATCTCTAGGACTTCTCACCGTTCCTTTAATATTTACAGATTGCCTTAAATAAATGTCACGGCTTGACGAGCCTGCCTGAATTTCATATTCTCCATCTTCAAGAATAAATCTTTCGTCAGCCACATCATAATATTTCAGGTCGCCTATTTTTATTTCAAGCATGACTGTTCTTTTCTCTCCCGGAGCAAGTTCTTTTACACGCTCAAATGCCTTTAATTCTCTTATTGCCCTCTTAACTGCCGAGCCTTTCTTTGTCACATAAATCTGCACAACCTCGTCCGTCACATATTTCCCTGTATTTTCGACTTCAACAGTCACCTCAATCTTTGTATAATCTTTTATTTCTGCCGTCATGTCAAGGTATCTCACCTCGGAATATGTTTTTCCGTATCCAAAAGGATAAAGCACTTCATCGTCATAATAAGCATAAGTTCTCGGATGCTTTATTATATCGTAATCTTCTTTAGGAGGAAGTTTTGCAAGTTCCTTATACCATGTCGTACTTAGTCTTCCCGCCGGACTTACCTTGCCAAAAATATTGTCGGCTATGGCAGTTCCGAGTTCCATACATCCTGACGCAGACAATAATATAACTTTTATATGCTCTTTTGCCCATGATATGTCAAATGCGACATTACTTATAAGAACTACAATGACATTTTGATTTGCTTTATATACCGCTTCGAGAAGTTCCTGCTGATATGCCGGAAAATCAATGTCCTCTCTGTCTACATCTTCCTTACAGGTAATCATCGGATCTCCTCCGAGGAAAAGTATCGGATATTTAACTTTTCCTGCAAGTTTTACAGCCTTTTCAATACCATCTGAAACAAGTTCAAATTCAAAGCTGCTTACCGTTTCACAGCCACCGCATTCCTCTGTTTTCTGCAATGCACTCTCAACACGCAGTTTTCCGTTTTCATCTATATATAATGTCTCATCGTTCCAACTTGTCACTCCGCACGAAACCGAGCGGTCAAAAATAATCTGTCCATTCTCATTTTTGGAAACCTTTATCTCCTCCGCTTCGTCTTTTGAAATATCTCCATCAAATCCTGATATTTTGAAAGCCTCTTTTACAAACCAGCCAAATGCCCTTTCTTTGCAGGCACAAATATCTCCACTTTCGCCACCGTCAATATCATCCCTCACCGACAAAAATTTTCCGTTTAAACAGCTTTTAAGGGTAAACTGTTTTTTATCCCACTGTTCAACTTCAAATACTTCAGCATCTTTCTCATCGACAATGGCAAGTCTGTCCTCTTTGTCAAGTCCAAGATATTTTCCGTCTGCCTTTATCTTAAATCTGCACAATCCTTTTTCAAAAGAAGTGTCCGTATATTTTTTTATTCCATCAAGTCCCGTCACATAATATGGCGGAAGTCCGGAATACCAGTCAAGCTGCCACACATCTGCAAGCGGTCCGATTACACCTGTATTTCCTACCGCATCTTTTTTATCAAGAGGGAGCAGACTGTCCTTATTTTCAAGAAGCACAACCGACTCCTGTCCCATCTTCAATGCAGTTTCATGATTTTTCTTTGTGCCAACATCCTCCATCGTAATCTGCGAATACGGGTTGTCACCGTAAGCGTCAAAAAGACCAAGTCTTATCATTGTACCGAAACGGTTTCTGACCGCCTCGTCTATGTCTTTCATTTCAATAAGACCGAGGTCATATGCTTCTCTTACGGCATCCTCCATCTTTTCCCTGTTATCAGAAAAACTGTCAATCCCTGCTTTAAGACCTGCTGCCACAGTCTGTGCATCAGTGCCAAAATACCCGTGCTGGTTTACCGTCTGGAGCACATCGCCACCGTCCGTCACCACATGATGAAGCCCCCACTTGTCTTTTGCATAATCCTTAATATCACGCATAACCATGCATGGCACACCGTTTATCTCGTTGTATGCCGTCATTACCGCTTCTGCACCATGCTCTTTTATAATTCTTCTGAAAGGCTCATGGTAATATTCGTGTTTATTTCTTGGGTCTATTGATGAGGAAGTAAATGTCCTGTCCTCCTCCACATTATTCGCATAAAAATGTTTCAAAGTCGCAGCACATCTCAGATAAAAATCATCATCCCCCTGCATACCCTCAACATATGCACCTGCAAGTTCGCCCGTAAGATAAGGGTCCTCTCCATATGCCTCCTCGTTTCTTCCCCACCTAGGGTCACGCTCCATATCAACCGTAGGTGCCCAGACCGACAGGCAACCGCTTTTTCCTGCATCAAAAAGACCTCTTGTCTCAATTCCTACTACCTCCCCTGACTTTTTAAGCATATCTTTGTCCCACGACCTGCTCATTCCGATTGGATTAGGAAAAATAGTTGTAAAATCAGGCTCACGCAAATCCCATCCCTGGTCGTGTCTCGCCTGCACTCCATGTGCACCCTCTCCGCCTATATTAAATGCCCTGATACCCAGTCTCTCAATATCAGGATTGGCATTGCTCATGCAGCTTATCTTCTCATCTAAAGTAAGACTGTCAATCAGAAAATCAAGTCTTTTTTCTATATTAAGTTCATTGTCCCATAAAGGATTTTTTATCTTTTTATCCGGCATATCAATCTCCATTTCCAATAATATTATTTGTCAGTTTTCTCTATATTCACAAACCGATATTTAAGGTGCATCTATCACTTTCAGTTCGGTCAATTATTATCTGCTATGCTCTTTCTAAGTTTTTATCACCTTAAACTTTCTTCATTCAGAAAACATTTCACACTTTCAGTTCTTAACGCGGTCATTTTACACCTTTATACCATAATTTTTGATAAAATATTACCCCAAATATTCCCCAAAAATACACCATTTATCGGTTTATGTGTTTTTCATTAAGAACAAAGAGTCGCTTGCGACTCTTTCGCGCTTGAGTGGAATGCGTAGCATTTATTTCTTTTCCGCGAAATGCGCATCCTTACGGAGTGTTATCGTGTTATAGGAAACAAGAAGTTTTCTATAACATAACAATAGAGGAACCGGATTATTTCCGATTCCTCTAAAAAATAAAATATGCCCTTGAGCCGCGTAGGTATTCAAGGTACTTTCAAACAATTTTAACCTTCCTGACCATTTGACTGATCACCAGACAAATATTTAACCGTTCCGCTCTTAACTTTTACGGTTACTTTAACTTTAGTAGCCTTTGTTGCATGATTTCCAAAAATCAGATTGCCATTTCCCTTTTTGTACTTACCTTTTAATGTAACTGATTCAATGTTTTGTGTAACATATACATAGTTTGATTCATCTCCGACTACAACTGCAAGTTCCCTGTTTTTCTGATCTTTTACAGGTGTTACCGTAATGCTGACCTGACTTGCCTTTTTGAAATCCATTTTCATATAATACTGGTATCCCGATTTAACTGTAATCGTTTTCTTAAATGATTTTACATATGCGGATTTGGCTTCTGCCGTATTGCCGCAGATAACGATTGTTGAAAGGCACATTACAAGCATTACACTCAAGATTTTGTTCATTTTTTTCATAATTTCGTCCTCCTTTGACAATGTATTTTTTGGAAACTGTATATGTGCTCCACTATTATTATATCATAAATTCGCAAGATAAGAGAGCTTGTTCTCTTATACCGAATTTATGAACGACAAAGTCATATAGCACGAAGTGCGGCAGATGCGAAGCATCTGGACTTTGGAGTTATTATATCATGCGAATATTTATTTAACAACCGTTTTTTACACCGTCAGGCAGGCTGCAGAGCGGATTGCGAGTATCCACCTGACTTTAATTCACGGCTGAACCTTTTCCCTGTCAATTTGACTTTGCACGCCCTCTTGCTTTATAATGTTTCCATTGCAATCAAAAAGGAGGACATTATGAGATTATCTAAAAAATTAGTATCTTTACTTACTGTTACCGCACTGGTAGCAAGTCTTACAGCCTGTGGAAGTTCAAATGGCAAATCGGGTTCTGACAGTTCAGGCAAAAAAACATACAAAATTGGTATCTGTCAGCTTGTTGAGCACAACGCTCTCGATGCCGCAACTAAGGGCTTTAAGAAAGCACTTACAGACAAGCTTGGAAAAGACAATGTTGAATTTGACGAGCAGAACGCACAGGGCGAGTCAACTAACTGCTCTACAATATGCAACGGTTTCGTCACAAACGGTGTAGACCTTATCATGGCTAATGCAACAGGTGCTTTACAGGCTGCCGTTTCAGCAACAAATGAAATTCCTATCGTAGGTACTTCCGTTACTGATTACGGTACGGCACTTAACATTAAAGACTGGAACGGTACTTCCGGCACAAATGTTACAGGAACAGCGGACCTTGCTCCTATCGATGAGCAGGAGGACATGATTCTTGCTATCAAACCTGATGTTAAAAAAGTCGGTATTCTTTACTGTTCATCAGAGCCAAACTCAGCATACCAGGCTAAACTTATGGAAGAAGAACTCAAGAAAGACAATATTGAGTATAAAGAATATACTGCATCAGACTCAAATGAGATACAGTCAGTTACCCAGACAGCTTGTTCAGAAGTTGACACTATTTATATTCCAACAGACAACACTATGGCTTCAAGTATTGAAACTGTCAAAAATGTAGTTGTACCTGCCGGAATTCCTGTATTCGCAGGTGAGAAAGGTATCTGTGCAGCCGGAGTTGCAGCTCTTTCAATCAGCTACTACAACCTCGGTTACCAGACAGGTGAGATGGCTTATAAAATTCTTAAAGAGGGTGCTGACCCCGGAAAAATGACTGTCGAGACAGACAAAAATCCTACAAAACTTTACAACAAAGAAAACTGTGATACTTTAGGAATTAAAATCCCTGACGGATATACAGAAATCAATGACGCAAAATAAAGTTGTAACAGGAACATAATATAACAAAAAAATTCCCGTAAGCATTTGTAAATGTCAATGCCTGCGGGAATTTCTTATTTTTATAATTAATACAAAAAAGTATTTCTCACATCAATGTCTCTTTATCACTCTTCCTGCAATGCCATCATCATTGCCGGTATTATCTGTTTCTTTCTCGATACCGTATTTTTAAGAATTATCGTTTCTGTATCTTTCGGCAGATGAAATGCTTCAAGTGCAAGCTCTCTCGCACCACTTCCATAATACAAAAGTTCCGTGCTTGCCTGCAATATATCGGTAAGCATAAAAAACAGCATTGATACTTCGTGGTCTGCCATTGCTTTCTGCATATACGGTGTAAGTTTTTCTTTTATCGCCGCAAGTTCCCTGCCTGTCATCGCTGTTATCTGGCCTACGCCAAATATCTGCTCTCCAACGACAAATTTTTTGAAATCCTGATAGAATATCTCCTCAGGAGATTTCGATGACAGATCACTTCCAGCCGCAAACATCTCCATAGCATACTCATGTGTTTTTATTCCTGCTATAGCCGCAAGTTCTTCTGCTGCCGCCTTGTCTGTTTCGGTACAGGTAGGTGACCTGTAGACAAGCGTGTCCGACAATATTGCCGAGCAGAGAAGTCCCGCAATTTCAGGTGTCACATCCACATGGCTTTCCTTATACATCTGATATATGATAGTTGCCGTACAACCGAGCGGCTGATTTCTGAAAAATACCGGACTCATCGTCTCAATACTTCCTATACGGTGATGGTCTATTATCTCTAAAAGTTCAGCATCCTCTATGCCGTCCACTGCCTGTGACGGCTCATTGTGGTCTACAAGAATAAGCTTTCTCTTTCTCGCACCGAGAAGTCTTCGTCTGGAAATCATACCAAAGTATTTTCCGTTCCAGTCGAGTATCGGGAAATCCCTGTATCTCTTTTTCGCCATAACATCGCGTATATCGTCAAGAAATTCACCAAGACCAAATGTTATTAGATTTTCACTTTTCATAAAAAATCTTATCGGTATGCTCTGATTGATAAGTCTTGATGCCGTAAATGTATCATACGGTGTCTTTATTATGAAACAGCCTTTATCCTGTGCAAGTTTTGTAATAGTAAATGAAACCGGAGCACCGTCACAGACTATTATACATTTTGCACCCATCTCGATGGCACAAAGCTGTGATTCATATCTGTTTCCAAGAATTACTATATCTCCTTTTTCGATATAGCTCTCCATAAGGTCAGGATTTGCCGCCGCAATAAGGCACTTTCCTGATTTTATCGTCTCATCAGGCTCTCCTGAAATCATCTCCCCGCCAAGCGTCTCGACAATATTTCTAAACGGAGTTCCCGCATTTGCAATAATACGGCTGTCATAAACATCCATGTATGATTTTGCTATGTCCTCGATTGTGATAAGTCCTTTTAAAAACTGATTTTCATCTACTATCGGAAGTGTCTGGAGTGCATCCTCCCTCATAAGCTCCCATGCTTTTTTCAGCGAAATATCTTCCCCGACACCTTTTACACGCCCCACATCAATATCAATAACCTGAGGTCTTACATCATTCATGTAATCGGGTGGAAGTATTCCAAACCTCTTAAGCACAAATCTTGTCTCTGCATTTATCTGACCGGCTCTCTTAGCAACATAATTTTCACCGGTCACCTCTCTTTTAAGTCTCGCATAAGCGATTGCCGAACAAATAGAATCCGTGTCCGGATTTATATGTCCTATAACATTAACTACCTTTTCTGAACTAAGCGGCATACAATCCCCGCCTCCTTTTTTAACTTATTTCTAATAGAAATTTGCTTTGCGAAACTATCATATGTAACTAAATTGTGCACCTATAACAAATAATGTTAGCAGTGCACTTTGTCACCGTCAGCACTTAGTCAGCGTATTTTGCTGGCTTAGTACTGTTACGAGTGACAGGTAGCGAAAGCGTGCCTGCGTCATTATTGTTATAGGTGTGCAATTAACACAACATATCATTATGTTTCGCAATAAACCTAATCCAAATCCTCAGCCGTATATCTGTTTATATCTATTACATATTTGAATTTTTTCGCAAGTGCAGGTGCAAACCTGAACATCTGGTCAAGTGTATTGCCCTCATCCGCAAGTATCACGATAAAATCTCCATAAAATTCATCCATAAGTTCAAATATCTTTGTGATAGTAGGGAAGAAAAGGTCCGCCGCATCGTCTACCAGCAGGCAGCTTCCCTTAAGCTGCTCTTTGCAGGCATCAAAATCCATCTGGTTTAACTGCTTAGCCTGAATACAGCCTATTCTTCCTTTGCTCAAAAATCCATTTGCCTTAAGTACCTTTACGATTTTTTTAGATACTGCTATTATCTTGTCCGTATCTTCTCCAATCAAAACAAAATGTGACGGATCTTTCTCACCGCCTATAAGTGTAAGAACATCCTTAAATGTCTTATGCAATGCTCTTGTTGTAGGTAATTCATCTTCCGGCGTTGAATAATCAGCCATATTTATCCCCTCCTCTTTCTTTGTATCACTTGTATTTATTCCAAATAATTTAGCGGCTTTTTCTAATTTTATCTCTGTTTCAGATTTTGTTTCATTCATTTTAACGCTTCTATCTGACAGCATATCATTTTCCTGCTGCGCTTCTACCTCACGCACCTTGCTCACAACCTCATTTATAGGTTTCGTATGTCCCCAGTCATCGGCAACCGAATCAATAACGCGTCTTTTCTTTTTCTCTCCAAAAATATTGCCTGTTATGTCTTTTATATCATTTTTTATCTCTTCCAAATCAGCAGGTGTCATTGCATCCTGTCTTGAGATAACAGCATTTTCCTCAGGCATTTGAACTTCTTCCGATACTTCTGACGATGCCGCTTCATAATCTCCCGTATCTTGCACAATTAAATCATCATTATCACTTTCATTATCTTCCATAACAACGGAATGAACTTTCAACTGCTCTCTGCGCTCCGCTTCATATATGGCAGATATTTCTTTTGAAAGATCCTGTGTAATACCCGTTCCCGACTGTGAATGATGCTCATATTGAGCTTTCTCCTCTACATATGCCGGCTTCTTCTCTACCTGCTTATTTCTGTCTTTTATATATGACTGTTTATTATCTGTATAATCTTCTTCATCAGCCTTTTCACTCATATTCTGTTTTTTATTATCAGTGTGCACCTCTCCTTTTGCACTCTGATGTTTCCAACGCCCGGATAACTTCTGTAGGCCATCTATAGCCTTTCTTGCCATCTGTGCTCCGTCAAACTCTTCTTCCTCATCCTCTCCATAATCGTACAGTCCGTCATCAATATCTATGTCTGAAGTATCGTCTGATTCATCTTCATAATCAGACTCATCATCGTAAGATTGTCCGGAAGTTCCTGTATCTAAAAGAGCATCGTACTCCTCTTTTGTAAGACTTTCCATCTTATCCCCGGATTTTTCTTTTGAATTGTTATCTCCGCCCATATTTAACAGTTCATCTACAGCCTCGTCCCTGCCGTACTCCGAACTCTCGTCTTCATCCTCATAATAATCGGCAAATGTATCATCAAATTTATCTTCATCATCCTCAAAGGTTGTTTTTAATGCCTTTTTAACTTTATTTCCGATTGAATTTTCACGCCTTTGAATCACACTTTCCGATTCCACATATTCAGTAAGGTCAGGAAGTGAACCAGTATCATCAGGGTTTGGCGTTTCTTTTTCTATCGTATAATCTTTATCGTCAACATACGCAATCTGCTCGTCATCGTCTATACTGGTAATAAGGCGTTTCGCCCTCTCCACTATCTCACCTTTGCCAAACCAGAGTTTTATGTCCTCGCACTCACTTCTGCACTCCTCAAATCTTCCCGCCTTAAAATAGAGTTTTGCAAGTTCATATGCCCATTCCTCTATATACTCCTCCTCTTTCAATGATTCAAGAATACCGATGAGCTGTCCGATTGATGCTCCCGATGCCTTGTCTATACGATACCGTAAAATAAGTGCATCACGCTGACTTGAACTCATTGCCACAAATTCCTGATAATACCCCTCCGCTTCGTCTAACGCATTTGTTCTTATGGCAAGATAAATAAGCCTGTATAGAACACGCCTTGTGCGGCTTTTTTTGTATATCCTTAAATAAGTATTTTTTGCGGCATCAAATTGTTCCGTTTTTGTATAAACCTCAGCAATGGCACTGAGATCACTTATACCTTTTACCTGACGCATATCAAGTGTTTTTACAACTGCAAGTGCTTTTTTATATTTACGCACCTCTATCAAATGATGAATCTGTGCGATTCTTATCGTCAATTCATATTGTCTCATTTTACTCCTCCAATAACCTGTAATACAGATTCTCTTTTCTGTCTTTGCCTATCGCAAACTTATTTCTAAGCTCCCATGCTCTGTCATCAACATCACATATAAGCATCCCCTCTCTGCCCGACATCTGCCCAAGAATATTTCCAATAGAATCTATAGCCATGCTGTCACCGCTGTAGCCAAGTCCGTCCCTGACACCAAAGCTGTTGACCCCGACAATATATGACTGTGTCTCTATTGCTCTTGCCCTTAAAAGAGTCTGCCAGTGAATACTTCTTGTCTCCGGCCACTGTGCGATAACAAACATCACATCAGATTTTTTTGCTGCCGCCTGAAATATTTCCGGAAATCTCAGATCATAGCATACAAACAGGCTTATGTTATGCCCTTTAAACGAAAAAGAAACTAATTTTTCACCGCCCTCATATACCCGGCTTTCGCCGCCGTATGTAAACGGGTGTATCTTTTCATACTCTGCGATTACTTCTCCCTCACTGTCCGTAACCGAAAATATATTTTTTCCTTTTCCGCCTTTTTCCTCAGGAAGTGATGCCCATCCAAAACCTATGGCAATATTATATTTTTTTGACAAAGTGCTCATACATGAAACCGTCTCTGAACAATCTCTTTTTTCTCCTATTTTTTCAAGATTCATAGAAAATCCCGTAAAACTCATTTCAGGAAAAATGATAATGTCTGCCTTTGACTTTGCAGCTTCGCTTATCATATTTTCTGCCTTTTGTATAGATGCTTTTTTGTCTTCCCAAACCATATCTGTCTGCCCAAGTGCAACTCTCATAAGACATCCTCCTGTTTTTATCTGTCAAACACCCTGATGCTGCGGATTGCTTCATTGCTGCGAAATTTTCGCAATCCTGCTTTTGACCCTTGCATCATATTTTACACATCCGTGTGCCAAAACAACAAAATCTCAATCTGATTATACCTTGAAAACTCTTATAAAACAAGTATAGCAGTGCGTATTTTTAAAGTGACATGATATATCCTGTGTGCTATAATAACTCTAAAATCCAGTACAACGAAAATTAAATCTTTGACATATCAATTATTAATTATTTGTTGTACCAGATGCTTTGCATCTTTATGAAAAACAAAGAACCCAATTATATTTTAGGAGGATAATAAATCATGAAAATTCAATCGGTTAAAGATGATGCTTTTAAGCCTTACGGACGAATCGTAGACGGCTACGATTACAAACTTCTCTTAGAAAGACTTGAGAGCGAAACTGAAAAACCCGCTGACGGAGTAATCTATGAGCCTACCTGTGAAGCTCTTGAAGATACACCTGCTTTTGCACAGCTTCGTGACAACTGCTACGGCGGTATGCCTATCGAAATCGGCTATTGCAATGGCACAAACACAAAATTAAACTGTTTTGAGTATCACAGAGATAACGAGATAAATATTGCCGCTGACGATGCGATTCTTCTCGTTGCAAAACTTCAGGATGTTGAAAATGGAATAATCGATTCAAGCAAGACAGAGGCTTTCTTATGTCCTAAGGGAACTGCCGTGGAAGTTTACTCAACAACTCTTCACTATGCACCTTGCAGTGCAAAAAAAGGTGAGGGATTCAGGGTTGCCATTGTACTCCCAAGAGAAACTAACTTTGATATGCCAAATATCACAAAGGCAAATTCCGAAGATGCTTACCTTTGGGCAAAGAACAAATGGCTTATCGCACACAAAGATACGGCAGAAGCTAAAGCCGGTGCTCATGTCGGCATCACGGGAGAAAATATTGATATAGCTGACTTGATTTAATCTATATTTTAATACTAATACTGCATCACGATATAAATTTCAAATGGAGATTTACATATGAATTTACCTGAAGATTTTACCAGACGAATGAAATCACTGCTTGACCCGGAGGATTTTAAAGCATTTATTGAAAGCTATTCAAATGACAAATCCTACGGACTCCGCATAAATCCGTTAAAGATAGAGTCTCAGGAAACATTACCCTTCTTTTTAAGTCCTGTTCCATGGGCTAAAGAAGGGTTTTATGCTGTTCCTGAGGAAAAACCGGGCAGACACGCACTGCATGAAGCAGGTGCATACTATATACAGGAACCTAGTGCAATGGCGGTTGCCGCACTTCTTGCAGAGCCAAAGACTCTTACATCCGTTAATAATGATAATATAAACACCACAAACGATAATGCAGCCGTTTCTACAGAAGATAACGCTGTAAAAATCTGTGACCTTTGTGCCGCACCGGGCGGTAAATCAACACAGATTGCCGGTATGCTTGGCGGCAGGGGACTTCTTGTGTCAAACGAGATTTTCCCACAGCGTGCTAAGATACTTTCGCAGAATATTGAAAGACTCGGTGTACCAAACGCTGTTGTCTGTAATGAAACACCCGAAAACATGGCAAAGTTTTTCCCATGCTTTTTTGATAAAATCGTGGTTGATGCTCCATGTTCAGGCGAGGGAATGTTCAGAAAAGACGAAACGGCAATAAAAGAATGGACTCCTGAAAATGTCACTTTATGTGCCGAAAGACAAAAATCAATACTTGCACAAGCAGAGAAAATGCTTAAACCGGGAGGAGTTCTCGTATATTCCACCTGTACTTTTGCACCTGCTGAGGACGAAGAAATTCTTTTATGGTTTTTGCGCACATATCCTGATTTTCATGTCGAAGATTATCACGACATACTCGGTATTGATATTTCTGACGGAAATCCCGATTTTATATCAGACGAAATGAAGCCACTTTCTGACAGCGAAATACAGTCAATACATGGTTCGCTAAGATTATGGCCGCACAAAATCAGGGGAGAGGGACATTTTGCCGTGAGATTAAAAAAACATGATGGAGAACTGACTATTCAGAAGAAGAAAAAGAAATCTTCCGGAAAAAATATACTTTCTAAAAGTGAGCGAAAACAATTTATTGATTTTATCTCGGAATTTATTTCTGAAACAGATATTTATGAGAACAAACGCTACGAGTATTTCGGTGATGAACTTTATATGGTACCGAAACAGATGCCTGAACTTAAAGGCATAAAACTCGTAAGAGCAGGACTTCATATTGCAACAAAGAAAAAGAACCGTTTTGAGCCGGCTCACGCATTTGCAAAATATCTTAAACCCGATGATGTAAAGCAGTCTTACGAATGTTCATTGGAAGAAGCTGAAAAATATCTGCACGGTGATATTTTACAAACTTCCGATGAGAAACTTTCCACTTCTAAAGGTTTTATCCTTGTATGTTACAATGGTCTTTCTCTCGGATGGGGCAAGATTACAAACGGAACGATAAAAAATCACTATCCGAAAGGACTTCGTATAAATTACTGATATATATAATATAGTAACAATCCGCAAAATAATATATCATAAATTATCAGGCACAAAAGCACGGCAGATGCAAAGCATCCGTTTTTTGGTTATCATGACAAAAAATGCAGCAGGTTTTAAATTTAACCTACTGCATTTGCTGTTTCATATGCTTTTTTATAACTCAGTACACGGTTTACATATGTCTTACAGTATGACGGAACTCCACCGTACCTCTTAACTGCACCGCTTCCTGCATTGTATGCCGCAAGTGCATATCTCACATTTCCGTTAAATTTCTTCAAATGTGCTGCTATAAGCTTTGCCCCTCCCATGATATTCTGCTCGGCATCGTAAGGATTTTTAACTCCAAGCTCCTTAGCCGTAGATGGCATAAGCTGCATAACACCTACTGCCCCGGCACTTGATACATCATTTGGATTAAAATTAGACTCTGCTCTTGCAACCGCTTTAAGCAGACTCTCCGACACTCCGTATTTCTTTGCGGCTTTCTTAAATATGGCATCATACTTTGTCTTTTTCATTGAGTCAACGGTTGTAGTATTTGAACTCTTACTTGTCGATGATGTTTTTGTATTGTCATCATCAGCCACATCCGTATATGTATATGTCTCTCCTGTCGTAGCATTTGTATATAATATCTTATTGTCTGAAGCCGTGTCCGTACTCTGTGTGGCACTGTTTTTTGACGATGACTCCGTATCTGTCTTATCATTATTTTCCTGTACTTTGTCAGACGCATCTGCTTTCTTTTCGCTTGACTTAAGTACAGTGCTAAAACTCTCAATCCCACTGTGACGCTTAACTCCATCATTTTTAAAGGTCGTCAGCGGTTTAATTTTTAATCCTTCAACTCCGCTTATCAATTTTCTCCCCCTGTATTTCGTACAGTCTGTCTAAAGTAATATCATCTTTTACATTCTCGACACGCTCCGGCTTAACATTTATACCAAAAACGCTCGCTGTTTCTATTTTAGCATTTCTTGTGCTGTTTTTCAATGAAACTTTTGAAACTCCTCTTACTTCAAGTTCTCTGTATATGTTTTTTTCACATACAACAGCTTTTTTCAAGGGAATCGTCGTCGCTTTTTTCCCATCTACAGGTCTTTTAAACAAGCAACCGCCCCCTTCATTAATCATATATTAGCATTACGCATTGTTGCTTTATAATCACCAAACCGTTATTCGTAATCTGCTTCTTGATAATCGTCAGGCAGATATTAATGGTATGCTCCGCTGCTTGCTTGATAGTGTTAAAATATTTATTGCCGGATACATATAAATGCACCCGGCAACTTTACATCATTACTTATATACTGTGTGTCAATCAACTGATACAACTATTTACTGCATCGCTGTCTGCTCCCACACCATACATATAATCTGTATATGTATGTATCTTCAATCATCAGTCTTTAACGGTAATCTTTTCAATAACAGGCTGGTTTTCCTTTTCAACCGTACCGTTTGTGCCTGTGGTCGGAGTATCCTCACATATCTTGTCCACTATATCCATTCCGCTTGTAACTGTTCCAAATCCTGCATACTGACCGTCAAGATATGTGCTGTCTGACTGCACGATAAAGAACTGTGAACTTGCACTGTCATTTTCTGACGAGCGTGCCATAGAGATAGTTCCTCTCACATGAGAAATATTATTCTCAACACCATTGTCACTAAACTCACCTTTAATAGTCTCATCAGAACCGCCCGTTCCATCTCCGTTCGGATCTCCACCCTGAATCATAAACCCATCTATGATGCGGTGAAATGTAAGACCGTCATAAAAACCTTTCTTTGCAAGATTTACAAAGTTCGTAACCGATATAGGTGCCGTATCTGCATCAAGTTCAACTTTAATATTTCCATAGTTCTTAACTTTTATAACAACATGATGTTTACCTGAAAGCTGCTTTGTATCATCTGACGAAGAACTCTCTGAACCTGTATCTGCACTTTCCGTACTCTCAGGAGCTACTGTCTCCTCCTGCTTTGCACTATCTGAAGACGCTGTGCCTGAATTTGCATTTGATGAAGTATCACTCTTTTTAGAACCACATCCTGCAAACATACATACAACAAGTGCCATAATTGCTATAATACTAAAATATCTTTTCATGTTTCCTCTTTCCCATACGCACAGTCATAGCGAAACAGCTCAACCCTGCTGCCATTTACACTTGAAATGCCACATCAGCGATTACAACCTCATTTTCACTCAACGGTCATATTCCGATGTATGACTTACTCTGAAATCTCGGCAGCTGACACACTGCTTTTAAATGAACTGCTTCCTTTTGATGAAACATTTGCCCTGACAACATTGGCAACTCCAAGAGCAATCACAAGAATGGTAAGACCTACCATAACTCTGCGTAACATTGTTTTTTCCATAAAATATGTACCTCCCATTTCGTTTTTTCCCTTTATACGTTTGTCTTTGTAAGCATGACCGAAAAAACTTCCGTCAGTTATCCTCACAATATCATTATACTACACATTTAACATTTTTGCAACAATTTTAATATATTGTAAGATTTTTGTAAGAAATGTGTTCTATAAGTAAAAAAGCCTGTTTTTGTGCCTGTTTTACTTTTGAACCTTGCAATATATTAACATATTTTTTCAATATTTCATTTTACTTGTAAAAAATTACATTGTTTTTGTAACATTTTACACTAATATTCACTTGCAAGTCCGACTCAAGCGTTCAAACTGTATGATGATTAATAATTTTCAGGACTATGACACCATACCTTTTTACGGCGAAATATCAATTTTTTCTTTACCCGTTTTATCATCATATCTGCTTAACAATCTTTTTTTAAGTCAGAACTTTATAAGCAATCTTATTTTTCTTCGCCCATCTTACCGCTTTTGAACCTGAGACAGTATAAAGTTTTCCTAAAAACTGATGCTTTTTATTCCATCCCTCAACAACAGTATTTTTGCCTTTCACAATCAACTTATCAATTTTTAACCTGTCATTTCCTGAATATTTTGTAATTGTATCTTTCACAATAAGTTTTTTTACATTTTTACCGACATAAACCGTACCGATTTTTAACTTTTTGCACTCTGAAATATCATAATTTTTCTTTTTGTTTTCAAGTTTTAATACTTTAATGCCGGTCTTTCCAAATTCTTCGTCAAGACTGATAACATCCATGCCTGCCGTAACTTTGTCAATCGTTCCACATTTTGAAAAAGACTCTTTTCCCGGCAATGTTTTTTCAGGAAGATTTACATCCTGTAATGACCTACATCCTTCAAATGATTTTTCATATAAATACAAATTTGTACTTCTCTTATTAATTTTTACCTTTTTTAAATTCTTACTGTTTTTAAAAGCAGAAATTCCAACAAACCGTATTTGGGACGGAATTGTAATTTCTGTTACTTTTGCAGATGATTTTGGCAGAACTGACAACGCTTCACTGCCTAAATCATCAAAAACATACCTAAGCTTCGAGATTTTTAATTCAAGAGGTACTATATCAGAACGCCCAATTCCCACCACCTTATAACCGTCTATCTCTTTAGGTATAACAACCTTTCCTTTTGCATTTTTAATCTTTCTTATTGTTATCATCTTTTTTTCTTCCGATAAAATATGATACTCATAATCTCCGCTTGTCTTTATCTTTGAACTGTCACTCCAAAAATCTGCACTTTCCCATATAGGTGCCATAGTTGCCGTCGGTGTAAAATCTGCTTTTAATTTTTCATTTGGCATCTGTCCCGCACATACCGATAAACCGATAGCTGATGCCATTATAAATGTAAATATTCTTTTTTTCATATCGTTCATCCCCCTGCTTTATACTGTAATATTTTAATAACATTATCTTATTATGTCATTTCAAAAGTTTTTGTTTTCAACGGATGCCACGGATTGCCGTTGCTTCTGACCCTTATATCACTTTATCTGCTTAACAATCTTTTTTTCAGCCATAACTTTATAAGCAATCTTATTTTTCTTCGCCCATTTCACCGCTTTTGAACCTGAGACAGTATAAAGTTTTCCTAAAAACAGATGTTTTTTATTCCATCCCTCAATAGCCGTATTTTTACCCTCGACAAGCAATTTATCAATCTCAAATATTTCCCAATTCCGATATTTTTTATCCGACTCTTTCAATATCAGCTTTTTAACATTTTTGCCTAAATAAATCGTACCAATCTTTCCATTTGTATATCGTGAAATATCATAGATTTTCTTTTTGTTTTCAAACCTTAACACTTTGATATTTGTCCCGCTAAATAAACATTTCTCCTGTTCCGTTGGTATGGATATTCCCATTGTCACTTCATCAATCGTACCACAGCAAGAAAAGACATCACCCTCAGTACATACCTTTTCCGGCAAATTCACGCTTTCTAACCTGTTGCAATCCAAAAACGCCTCACCATATAAATATAAATTCACATCTCTTTTATTGATTTTTACTTTTTTCAGATTATTGCAATTTTCAAAAGCACAAATCCCAACAAACTGAATGTATTTCGGTATAATGATTTCCGTCACCCCGTCAGATGACTCAGGCAGAACCGACATTTCTTCAAGTCCAAAATCCGAATACTCATATTCAGACTCAGCTATTCCCAGCCGACTCGGCAGACTGTCCGACCGACCAATTCCAACGACCTTATAGCCGTCTATTTCTTCAGGAATTTCCAGCTTACCATTTGCATTTTCTATTTTTCTAATCGTTATCAGCTTTTTCTCTTCCGACAAAATGTGATATGTGTAATCACCGCTTGTCTTTATCCTTGTGCTGTCACGCCAAAAATCCTCCTGCTCTCCACCCGACGGTGTTTGTGTCGGCAAAGGTGCAGCGGTCTGACTTACATCTGTTTTTTGCACCTGTGCCGTTGCTGTTCTGCAAAATGCTCGTCCGCTGCCACAAACCGTAACCAGCATTGCTGTTGCCATTATCAATGCCAATACTCTTTTTTTCATACGCAAATTCCTCCCTATTATTTTTATATTGTCTCACTTCCTTTTACTGTTGCCTACAATATTTATAACAGGAAAAAAATAGATTTGTTGCAGGAAATTTTTTATTTTTTATTTAACTACTAAAAGAAACACCCCAGCCAAAATTACCACACCGATTATAAGCATAATTATCCCAATATTTCTCCACATATTTGGAATAATAAATATTAAACCTAAGATTATAAACAAAACCGATATTATTCCCAACACTAATATTATTGTTTGTTTTTTCCCAACTTTTCTAAATCCGATTATGGCAATAACCAAAATCAAAATGGCAAAAAAAGTCACTATGACAGAAAGAAAATTCATATAATCATCACCTCACATAAATTAAATTTCAAACACTACAATTTTTGATTAACTTTACCTTAACATATATCTTTACAATATTCCACCACAATGCGACAAACGGTCAATTTTTGCGATAAGCGGTAATTGACATACATAAAACTGTATTTTATAATTATCTTAGTATGTTTTTACGGAAAGATATGGGGTAGGTTATGAATATTACAGCAGATAATTTAGAAAGTACATTAGATTATATATTAGAACTCATAATTATTTTATATACATCAAAAAATATACTTTTAATACCGCTTGCCGATGCCAAAAAACGATATATTGCTCTTGCACTTTCATCAGTATGGCTTTTATATACATTTCTGGCAGCTTTTCCATTACCTAATACATTTATTATTCTGCCGGTTTCATTACTTGTTTTTGCTGAGCGTCCGGCTTTGATTTCTTTTACCGTCATATCCGAAACACTTGCAATCAATATAATAACTTTAATCAGCTTTTACTCTTATTGTATTATCAGCAATACCAAATACAACAGTTCATCACACGAATATAATGACTTGATAACCGGTATAATCATTTTTGCTGTTATCACCCAATTGCGAAAGAAATTTTCGTTTACCATCAACTTTTTAAAAGAAATACGGATAAAGCATTTTGTTTTAATCTTCTGCGTTATCCTTGTCGATTTTTTCCTGTCACTCGTTTCCGGTTTATTATTTTTCCAAAATATAAACCAGCTCGGTCGCAGGCTTTTAGTGCTGGCAATCTACACAATGATAGTCCTCAGCATCGTGATACTTATACTGTATTTTAGAATCGTCCATATCCATTCCGAACTTGAACAACTCAGCAATGTAAAATCAAAAATGCTCTCTCTCGAAGAAAAGCATTATAAAGATATGCTTCAAAAAAATACAGACCTCCGTGCTTTCAGACATGATTACAATTATCACATAACCGCAATGCAGGCACTCGCACAAAATGATGATTTTGACTCATTGAAATCTTATGTAAACCATCTCACTACAATAAAAGCAAAGATATATTTTATATCAACAAACAACACTATTGCCGATGCGATAATCAACTATTTTTATGAAATTTTACCTGACAACACCTCTTTTAAGGTTGACGGAAAATTTTCCTATGATACATTTATAAGCAATGATGACCTATGTATTATAC